>DASZUO010000304.1:0-9481 GCA_035547575.1 Amycolatopsis sp.
GCTTGAGCTGCTGCTCCTTGTCCTCGAGGTTGGCTTCCTTCACGTTGCCCGCGCTGATCTGCGCGATCGCCTGTGAAGTCGGCACCTGGGTGTAGCCGCGGTCGCTGTCGAAGATGGTGCTGAACGCGAAGTAGAGCAGCAAAACCGCGACGATCCACAGCAGTGGGTTCCTGAGCAGGCGCTTCCGGTCCATATGCCTCGGCCGTGCTGGCCTTGACCCTCCCTGGTTAGGCGGTACATGTAGCCATCCGCCGTCACGGTGTGACAACTACTTGCGGTGTGCGAGGGACACCCGTTCAACCAGGGTACAGTCCGAGAGCCGTACCGGGCCCGCTACCACCCGCACATCCTTCTGCAGGTAAACGGGTGGTCACGCCCGCGGGTTCCCGGCTCTCAGCCGCCGACCGCGGCCACCATCTCGCCCAGCCGCTCCCGCAGCGTCTTCGCGTCCGCCGCGGACACCGTCATCCACTCCCTGCCGTCGGTGCCCGCGCGGGAAAGACTGAGGTAGCGGCCGCTCGCGGTGTCGAACCACCCGAGCACCGGGGAGCGCCGGCGGCCACCGAGATCGCTGCGGCTGTTCGCTGCGAGCTGACCGCCGCGCAGCCGCGGCTGGCCCGCGAGCCGCGCGTACGCGTCCCGCGGATCGGCGGTCTTCTCGCTCAACGGCGTGCGCCGCCGCGACTTGGCCGGGGCCTCGCCGCCGCCCGTGGTGACCGGCACCCGGTTCGGCGGGATCCGCAGCGCCTCCTCCACCGGCAGCGTGACCGACGCCTCGGTACCCCGCTGACCTGCGGGCAGCAGTTCGACGACCGAGGAGGCGAGGCCCTCGGCGAAGGTGGACCGGATCCAGAAACCGTCGTTGTCCTGGATCGCGAGGACGCCGGTCTTGCCGTCGGACGCGGCGAGGATCCCGACCGGCGGCTGCTGGTAGTCCGGGATGTGCAGTGCGTCGATGCTCACCGTGGGCCTCGCCAGCACCGTGAACCAATCCTCGACCCGCGGGTCGAGACGCCCGTAATCGTCGTACAGGCCACGCGCCCGGAGTTCGGTGTTCGCCCGCTGCCGCAGCATCATGCGCTCGTCCATCGTCTGGCCGTGCGACTTGACCTGCAGCGGGTACGGCAGCTCGCCGAGGCCGACCGACTCCCACAGGAAGTCGAACGTCAGCGGCGTGAAGAACTCCTGCTCCGTCGTCACCATGCTCCTCCCGGTGCCACGCTGCGCCCACAGTTGCCAATCCGACCGGCAGTCACGACGATTGGCCAAACGTAGGTCGGCCGCCGGTTGATCGGGTTGGTCTGCTTTCGGTCGGATTGGCAACCGTGCTGGCGGCACCGGAGAGCATCTCACTGAGTCGGTGCCGCAGCGACGGCACGTCCGCCGGGGCGATGGTGATCCAGTCGCGGCCGTCGTGCCCGCGGCTGGCCTGCGTGAAGTAGCGGCCGTCATCGGTGTCGAACCAGCTCAGCACGGGCGGGCGCACCTTGCCGCCCATCCGGTTGCGAGCGTTCGCGCCGATCTGCCCGCCCCGCAGCCGCGGCTGCGCCTGCAACCGGGCCAGTGCCTTGCGGTCCTCGTCCGCGCTGAGCCTGCCGCCCGCCCGTCGCCCACCGCCACCCTCAACCGAGCCGCTCCGCGCCGCAGTCCCATCGCCGGGCGACCGGCGCTGGAGGAAGTCGGCACCGGTGCCGGTGAGCAACTGCTCGAGCGGCACCGTGATCGACTTCTCCGACCCGCGTGGCGCCGGCGGGAGCAGCGAGATGATCGCACTGGCCAGGCCGTCGGCGGGAGCCGGATGCAGGTGAAAGCCGCGCTCGTCGCGCACGGCCAACATGCCCTGCCCGCCGAGCGACGCCGCCACCGCGAGCAGCGGCGGCGTGTTCGGCGCCGTGAGGTGCACCGAGTCCAGGCTCACCTCCGAGCCCGCCAGCACCTCGAAGAAGTCCTCGATGTGCGGCTCGGGCCGACCCCGACCGTCGGCGGCCCCGCGCTGGACGAGGGCGGCCAGCGTGTGCCGTCGCAGCTGGTCGCGCTCGTCCAGGGTCGCGCCGTGCGAGCGGACCTCCAGCGGGTACGGCAGCTCACCGCCCCCGAACGACTCCCACAGAAAATCCAGCTCCAGCGGAGAAAGCAGCTCCGCCCGCACCCGTTAGTCCTCGTCCTCGTCGTCCCACTGGCCGATCACCGGCGGCGCGGTCGACACGTTGGCGCCGAACGCCTCGTCGGGGTCGCCTTCGACCAGGAACGACGCGCGCTGGTGCTCTTCGTCCTCGGCGCCGTGCGCACCGGCACCACCCATGCCCCCGCCCATGGGCGGCGCGGCGTTGGAGCCGATGGTGCCGTTGGAGTTCATCAGCGGGCCTTGCTGCTGCGGCATGTTCGCCGCGGCGCTGTGGCCCTGCTGCTGGCCCTCGGCGGTGGCCGCCGCGGACGTGCCGTCCGGGTTCGCCTTGGCGCCGGACTTGTTGCCGCGCCCGAGCACCGCCTTGCCACCGGCAGCGGCGAGGCCCGCACCGGCGATGCCCAGCCCGACGCCAAGCGCCGCACCGGAACCGCCGCCTGAGGTCGGCGGGATCGGGGCCGCGTGCGCGGCGGCCGCGCCCAGGTTGGTGCCGACGGTCGCACCCGGGGCCGCGGCATCCGGTGCGCCGGGCGCGACCGGAGCCGGCTGACCGCCCTGCACGCCGCCGAAGTTGCCCGCGAAGGAACCGTGTGCGCCGTCGGCACCTCCGGCCTGGCCGTTCGTCATCGGGCCGAGCGAGCCACCACCGAACGCGCCCATGATCGCGCCGGGACCGGCGCCGACCGATGACGCCTTGGTGGCGCTGATGCTGCCGTCCGGCGGGAGGCCGAGCGACTCCGGCCCGAAGCTCGGCGTGCTGCCGTCGACGTCGGACATCGCCTGCGTGTAGGCGTTGAAGTACTGGACCTGCTGCGTGTGTACGGCCTTGGCCTCGTCGGACTGCTGCTTCATGTCCGTGACCATCGCGGCCGGACCACCGGCCAGCATCGCGGCCGTCTGCCTGCCGGGGTCGAACTGCTTGGGGGCCGGCATCTTCTTCACCTCGGCGGCTGCCGTGGCCTGCTGCGACATCCGGTTCGCCATGGTGTGCGCCGCGTCGCCCGCCTGCTTGCTGGAGTTGGCGATGCCGACCAGCGAGCCCTGCGCGGACGAAGCACCGCGGCCGATCCACGCGTTGCCCAGCTCGGCGACCGCGTTGTACAGGTCGTTGGCCGCCTGGTGCAGCTCATCGCCGTGGGACTTCCACGCCTGGCCGGTGGCCTCCGCCGTGGCCGGGTCGTTGTTCACCGTGGCGCCCTGGTAGAGCTGCGTGCTCTCCTGCGAAGCCCAGTTCGGCGGGCTGCCGATCGCCCGGTCGCTGCCGTACTCGAACCCGCCGGCGCCGTTGCGCGCCTGCTGGACGAGCGCGGCGCTCTCACCGTTGTCCCCCAGCGGCACCGCGGCGCCCTGGCCGGCACCGTTCTGGAACGAATCGCTCTCGCTACCCATCTGCGCTCATGCCCCCTGGTTCACGCCTGGCCGGACAGCGCGTCCGCGGCATCCTGGTCGATCTGGTGGTAGTGGCTCATCGCGGCGACGATCGCCTGCTCGGCCTGGTCGTACTGGGTGTAGAGGTTCTGCAGCGCCGTGGCGTAGGAGTCGCCACCACCGTCGGCGCGCTCGGCGAACTTGGTGGCGATGGCGTCGCCGACGGGGTTCGCGCCGAGCTTCGGGGCCTCGGCCAGCGCGCCCGCACTGCTCAGGAGGTTCTCGACCGAGTCCTTGCCGGCGCGGATCTTCTTCAGCACGTTCTGCGCGGCGTCCGGATCGACTCCGAGCTGGCCGTTCACCGCCGCGTTCTTGAACGCCACGGCATCCGCGTAGCTGCTGTTCCCCATCAGTTCTCTCCTACCCCAAGTTCGAGATGCGGCGCGTGCCCGCCCGGCTACGCCGGTTCGCTTAGGTTAACGCACTCGGTCCGGCTGTATGACGCGTTTGCCGAAGCAACGGTTCCCGATTTTCGAACGCTGTGCAACCTGTTCACCAGGAGTTACTCAACTGCTGTAGACCTTCGGGTCGAGTGTCCCGATGTAGGGGAGGTCGCGGTAACGCTCCGCGAAGTCCAGGCCGTACCCGACCACGAACTCGTTCGGGATGTCGAACCCGACATAGCGCACCGGTACGTCCACTTTGACCGCTTCCGGCTTGCGCAGCAGCGAGCACACCTCCAGCGACGCGGGGCTGCGGCTCGCCAGGTTCCGCAGCAACCACGACAGCGTCAGTCCGGAGTCGACGATGTCCTCGACGATCAGCACGTGCTTGCCCGCGATGTCCCGGTCGAGATCCTTGAGGATCCGCACGACCCCCGACGACGAGGTCGACGACCCGTAGGACGAGACCGCCATGAACTCCAGCTGTGCGGGCATCGGGAGCGCGCGGGCGAAGTCGGTCATGAACATGACCGCGCCCTTGAGCACTCCGACGAGCAGGAGGTCGCCGGTCACGCCCTCACGGGCGTAGTCCTCGGCGATCTGCTTGGCGAGCTCGTTGATCTTGTCCTGGATCTGCTGCTCGGTGACGAGCACGGAGGCGATCTCGCCTTCGTACACAGGTCAATCCCCTCTGGCGTCCCGACGGTGCACGGCAAGCCTGCCATGCGCCCGCTCCACCACCAAGCTGCCGGGTAGCCACACCCCGCCCTGTCCGTGCCATTTTCCAGCCAACGCGTCGACCGACCGCAGATGTGCGTCAGTGAGATCACATGCGCCCGCTTCGAGCAGCCACCGGCGGATCACTCTCCGTCGCAGGGCGGCCGGCACGCTTTCGAGGGCCTTGGCGTCCAGTGTCGCTTCGTCGCCGCGGAGTTGGCCCGCGAGCGCGTCCAGGGTCTCCAGGTCCTCGCGCACCTGCGCGGCCGTGCGCGCGAGCGCGGCCGCGACCCCGCCGGAGAGCACGTTCTCCAGCAGCGGCAGCACTTCCGTGCGCAACCGCACCCTGGTGAAGCGCGCGTCGGTGTTGTGCGGGTCCTCCCACGGTTCGACGCCGAGCGCCGCGCACGCCGCACGGGTCGCCGAACGCGGCACGTCCAGCAACGGACGGCCCCACGGCGGATCGAACGGCTTCATGCCCGCGATGGACCTCGGCCCGGACCCGCGGCCCAGCCCGAGCAACACCGTCTCCGCCTGGTCGTCCCTGGTGTGCCCGAGCAGGACCAGGCCGGTGGTCCGGTCCCGTAGCGCCGCATACCTGGCTCGGCGGGCCGCGGCTTCCAGCCCGCCACCGCCGGTGACATCGACGGTCAGTACCTCGGCGTCGGCGGCACCCAGCTTGCGAGCCTGCCGCGCGGCCGCCTCTGCCACCTGCGCGGAACCCTCCTGCAGGCCGTGATCCACGATCAGCGCCCGTACCCGCCCGCCGGATCGGTGTGCGGCGTGCGCGGCGGCCTCGGTCAGCGCCAGCGAATCGGCCCCACCGGACACGGCGACGTCGACGTTCTCGGCGGGATACGCGGCGAAGAACTCCCGGACCGCCCGCCTGACCAGGGCCAGTTGCTGGTTCACCCGTGGACGCGCCGGACCCACGCCGCGGGGTCGGCGATCTCGGTGCGGCTCGGCAGGGTGTTCGGCGAGGTCCACACCGCGTTGAAGCCGCTCATGCCGACCTGGTCCACGACGTGCCGCGTGAACGCCGCGCCCTGCGCGTACTGGCGGATCTTCGCGTCCACTCCGAGCAGGCTGCGCAGGAACCGGTCGAGCAGCCCGCCGCCGCGACGGCGCGCGGTGAACCGGGCGCGGATCATCTCCACGGCGGGCACGACGCCGGGGCCGACCGCGTCCATCACGTAGTCCGCGTGCCCCTCCAGCAGGGTGGAGAGCGCGAGGAGCTTGTCGAATACCTCGCGCTGCTGCGGCGAGCGCAACAACTGGCTGAGTGCGACCACGCCGTCAGCCTTGGCGCGCTTGGCTTCGCGGATGACGTCCGGCAGCCGGCCCACGAGCTGGGTGATGCCCTCGTCGTCATCGGCGAGCCCGCCGACGAGCCGCTCGACCTCGTCACCGAAGTAGTCCTTGAGCCAGCTCACCGCGGTGAACTGCAGGCGGTGGGTGCACTCGTGCAGGCACACCCACATCCGGAAGTCGCGGCCGGGCACCTGCATCGCGTGCTGGGCGGTGACCACGTTCGGCGCGACCAGAAGCAGTCGTCCGCCGTCGCCGCCGAACGGGTCGTACTGGCCGAGCACACGCGAGGCGAGGAACGCCAGCACCACACCGGTCTGCACGCCCGCGCCACCGGCGAGCACGGGGCTCAGCTTGCTGGTCGGCAACGACTGCAAAGCCTTACCTGTCAAGGCATCCAGGCCCGCGGCGGCCGAGCGGACCCAGTCCGGCCGGTCCACGACCTGACCCGGCAGCAGAGGCAGCCCGCCGCCGAGCCCGGTCAGCTCGCGTACGTGCGCCTCGGCGTCGACGGTCAGCTCCCGCAGCTCGGTGACGGCGAGCTTGGCCTCCTCGGGCGGCACGTTCGGGCCGCCGCGCACGAGAAACGCGCCGGTGGACGCCGCCAGCGACCAATCGACGACGGACCGGGTGTTCTGCTCGCTCACCGTGCTCACCTCCTCGAAACTACCCGGCATTACTGGCAGCCGCAGCCACGCAACTTGGCCGCGACCGCGTCGAGCGCGGCCCTGGTGGCGTTGATGTCACCGTTGTTGTTGGACATCAGGGCGAACACCAGCACGCGCCCGTCCTTGTCGAGCACCACGCCGGCGAGCGTGTTCACGCCGGAGAGCGTGCCCGTCTTCGCGCGGATCCAGCCCTTGCCCGCTGAGGAGCTCGCGTCGCCGTAACGGTCGGCGAGCGTTCCGCTGCCGCCCGCCACGGGAAGCCCCTCAAGGAGCGGCCGCAGTTTCGCGGTGCGCGGGTCCTTGCCTTCGGGTGCGGCGGCGACGGAGATCAGCTGCGCGAGCAGCCTGGCAGGCACCTTGTTCAAAGTGGACAGTCCGCTGCCATCGTTGAGGCTGACCCCGCTCACGTCGAACCCGTTCTGCGACAACACACTCAGCGTCGCCTGTGCCCCGCCGGCGAACGAGGGCGGCTGGCCCGTCGCGATCGCGGTCTGCCGCGCAACGGCTTCGGCCAGCTCGTTGTCGGAGTGCTCGAGCAGCTGGGAGATCAATTCGGTCAGCGGCGCCGACTTCACCTCGCCGAGCACTTTCGCGCCCTGCGGCGCCTTCGCGGTGGTGGTCGTGGCAACGCTCGCACCGAGCCGCTGCGCGAAGCTCTGCAGCAGATCGCCCGCCGGGTTGCCGCTGCGCATCGAATGGTCGTTGGCCGGGTCGGACATGCCGCCGTCGAGCATCGCGGGCACGATCTGCGTCGCGTACGTCGAGGGCGCGTCCTCGGGCGCCCAGCCGGGCGCGGTGCCGCCACCGGTGTAGGCGGAGAGGTCGATCTGGACCTTCTTGATGGTGCCGCCGCCGGCCTGTTTGACCTGGCTGACAAGGTCGTCGAGATGCGCGGCGCCCTGGTACACCGACTCGTTGCCGTCCGGCAGCGAGGACAGCGTGAGGTCCCCGCCGGCGACGATGATCGCCGTGTCGGGCGAGCTGCCCTGCACGACCTTCGTGAGCAGCTGCAGGCCGTGGTCGAGCTGGAGCAGCGCGGCGGACGTGGTGAGGATTTTCGTCGTCGAGGCCGGGGTCAGCAGCTGGCCGGAGTCGCGGTTCCACAGCACGTCCCCGGTGGCGGGGTCGATCACGATGCCGGTCAGGGTGCCCAGCGTGCCGTTCGCACTGGGTCCGGCCAGCGCGGTGCCGACACCGCTGTCGGTGGGCGCCGGCGCAGTCGGGCTCGGCGCATGCAGGGCAAGGTTGACCGTCGGGGGTTGCGGGGTGTCGCCCTTCGGCAGGTTGGGCGCCCAGGGCAACCCGAGCCGGTTGGAGACGTACGGCAGAGCGAGCGCCACCCCGACCACGATGACGAGCACGAGCGCGACGCCGCCGTAGACGATCCCCCGCTTCTTGCGGCGAGGTTCGGCGGTCACGGGCTCGGCGCCGGCCGGGGGTGGCACCGGGGTCTCGCCGGTGGAGGTCTCCGGAGTCTCGACCGCTCGCGACGACCCGGCGGCAGCGGTGTCGGCAGGCCGGACCTCCCCCGACGGCTCGATCCGCATGGGCTGCGCGTGAGCGCTGCCCGCCGGCGGAATCGGGCGAGCGCCGGTGGGCATCCCTGGCGCCGGCCGGCCGGGCTGCGGCACCGGGGTGAACAGGGTGGGTTGATCTCGAAGCCGGTCCGGGTCGGCCTGTCCCGGCTGCGGGACCGGCGCGAACAGCGTCGTCTGCTCCGGGGCGGCCCCGGATGCCTGATCCGGCGAAGGCTGCCTGGCCCAGGGCGGCACGAGCGGCAACTGCTGGGTCATTTCCTGCGGGGACGGTTCCCGCGGCGGGCGTGCCGGGGCCTTCACCCACATCGTGGGCTGGTCGTCCAACGACACCTGAGCGGGCTGGGCATCGCGATCATCGGAGCCGGGCTCGCGCTCCTCCGCGGAAGCCGGATCACCCCCGGAGGCGGGCTCCGTCTCGTCCGTGTCGGCCGATGGCCACAGCGGCTCGTCCTCGTGCGGCGGCACGCACACCCCTCCTCGATCGCCTTGACGCCCCCCGCGGGGCCGAACTCACTGTCGGTAAGGCAACATCAATGCGACTTCCCAACGGCGTGTGGTCCACACTAGTGAAGACAAGTCAGCGAAACCGTAAGCCGCCAGGGCGGCTTGAAAAGACGAGGTCAGCGAGGACGCCGTGGAGTTCGACGCCACTATCGAAATCCCCAAGGGGGAGCGCAACAAGTACGAAGTGGACCACAAGACGGGGCGCATCAAGCTGGACCGCACCCTGTTCACGGCCACGCAATATCCTGCCGACTACGGGTTCATCGACGACACCCTCGGCCAGGACGGCGACCCGCTCGATGTGCTGGTGCTGGTGCAGGAGCCGACCTTCCCCGGCTGCCTCATCCGCTGCCGGGCGATCGGCATGTTCCGGATGACCGACGAGAAGGGCCCGGACGACAAGGTCCTCGCGGTCCCCTCCGACGACCCGCGCCTGGAACACCTTCGCGACATCCACCACCTGAACGAGTTCCACAAGCTCGAGATCGAGCACTTCTTCCAGGTCTACAAGGACCTCGAGCCCGCCAAGAGCGTCGAGGGCTCGAACTGGGTGGGCCGGACGGAGGCCGAGGCCGAGATCAAGCGCTCCTACCAGCGTGAGACCGACCGCCTCGCCAAGCTCGCCGCCGACGGCGGGGATCACTGAGCGGACACACGAAAAAGGGCACCCGCACGAACCGCTGCGGGTGCCCTTCGCGCGTCTCAGGCCCGGTAGCCGGGAATCGGGTAGCCCGCCAGCAACTCCTTGATCTCGGCGGCGATCCGGCCGATCGCGTCCTCGTCCTCCTTGCCGACCGCCGCGACCGTGCG
>DASZUO010000305.1:0-17210 GCA_035547575.1 Amycolatopsis sp.
ATGCGCTACTTCTCCCTTGGATGCTCGAGGTGGTTCATACTTCGAGCATCGCCGGGAACGGCGCGCGTGTCGTCACCGCCAGCGGCACTCCCGGCTACCGGCTACCTGCCATGCGCGTTGACAGCTTGGCGCCAAAGGAAAGCGCGGGCGACCGGCGGCAGCGTGCGTCAGCTGACGGTGTTCAGGGAGCCGATCTCTGCAGGGGCCAGCTTGATCGCGGCGGCGGCGATGTTGTCCTCCACGTGGGAGACGGTGCCGGTGCCGGGGATCGGCAGGATCGAGGGAGAGCGGGCCAGGAGCCAGGCGAGCACGATCTGCCGCGGGGTGGCGTCGTGCTGGCGCGCCAGCTGCCGCACGGCCGGGTTGCCGTCGAGGTCCTGGATCGGCGCCCAGGGCAGGAAGACGATCTGCTCCTGCTCGCAGAGGTCGATCAGCGGTTCCGACCGTCGGTCGCCGAGGTTGTAGCGGTTCTGGATCGACACGACGGGAGTGAGCCGCTGGGCGCGTCGCAGCTGGTCCTCGGTGACGTTGGACAGCCCGATGTGCCGGATCTTGCCCTGTTCCTTGAGGGCCACCAGTGCGCCGATCGAGTCCTCCAGCGGCACGGCCGGATCGGGCCGGTGGAACTGGTAGAGCGGGATCTGGTCGAGCTCGAGCCGCCGCAGGCTGCCCTCGCAGGCCTCGATCAGGTGTTCCGGCCGGCCGTTGACCGGCCATTGTCCCGGACCGGTGCGCTCGTGCCCGCCCTTGGTGGCGATCACCAGATCGTCCGGGTACGGGTGCAGGGCCTCGGCGATCAGCTCTTCGCTGACATACGGCCCGTACGAGTCGGCGGTGTCGATGAAGGTGACACCCAGCTCGACCGCGCGCCGCAGCACGGCCTTCGCCGCTTCGCGGTCAGCCGGCGGGCCCCAGATGCCCTCACCGGTGATCCGCATCGCGCCGAAGCCGAGGCGGTTGACCGTCAGGTCGCCGCCCACGTCGATCGTGCCTGCAGTTCCGGCGTGTCCGGGGTTCGTCGTTGTCATGGCTCCAGAGTCCCTTCGTCAATCGATCGGTGGTTGTGCTGACATCATTTCGCGCTGACGGCGCGCTTGTGGGCGGTGTGCGCGGCGGCCGAGAGCGTGGCCGTGTCGTAGGCGCCGTAGTGCCGCCGCCCGTTGATGAAGAACGTCGGCGTGCCGGAAACCCCGCTCAGGTCGGCCGACTCGATGTCCTCCGCCACCCTGGCGGTGCCGGCGTGCCCTCGGAAGTCGTCGCGAAAACGGTCGACGTCGAGGCCGAGTACTCCAGCGTAGTGGATCAGGTCGGCGGGACGGAGCGCGTCCTGGTGGGCGAACAGCAGGTCATACATCTGCCAGAACGCTCCCTGCTTCGCGGCAGCCTCGGCTGCTTCCGCGGCGAACTGGGCGTATGGGTGCACATCGGATAGTGGCAGATGCCGCCACACGTACCTGACGTCGCCCCGGCCGTCGAGCAGCTCACGGATCACGGCTTCCGCCTGACCGCAGTACGAGCACTCGAAATCGCCGTACTCGACCACCGTGACCGGGGCGTTCTCCGGGCCGCGGATGTGGTCGCGTTCCGGCTCGACCGGTGCGGCGAGGTCGACGATGGTCTCGCCCGTGCCCAGCAGTGCGCGGGTACGCCGACGTGATGGGAGCAGCCCGGTGACCCGGGAGAGCCCCCAGGTGCCGACCGATGCGACCAGCGCCGCGGACAGGATGCCGAGCTTCGCCTCCGCCAGCTGTTCGCCGGTGAAGGTGAGTGCCGCCACCAGCAGGGCGACGGTGAAGCCGACGCCCGCGACCGTGGCACCGCCGGCGACGGCCGCCCAGCCGACCGGCGGGCGAAGCCGGCCACGGCTGAGGCGTGTGACGAGCCACGAGAGGCCGAAGACCCCGATCGGTTTCCCGCCGACGTACCCGAACAGGATCCCCAGCGTGACCGCCGACGTGTAGGCGTGGGCGAGGAAGCCCGGGTTGATCGTGATCCCCGCATTGGCGAGTGCGAAGAGCGGCACGATCAGGTAGCTGGTCCACGGGTGGTAGCGCTGCTGGAGCAGCTCGTTCGGGGACAGTGCCGCGGCGACGCCGGTCTGCGCCGACCGTGCCAGTTCCGGAGTGGGTTGCTCGCGGAAGAGCCGGAAGATCGTGCTGGCGCGTTCGAGGTCGCCGCGCGCGGCGGGGTAGGCAGAGGTGAGCATCCCGATCGCCAGGCCGATCACGATCGGCTCCACCCCAGAGGAGTTCAGTGTCAGCCACGCCGCCGTGCCCAGCAACGCGTACACCAGGCCGAGACGGACACCGAGGGCGCGAACGAGCACGACGACCCCGAAGATGCCGACCGCGACGAGCAACGGCGCGACGGCCACCTTCCCGCTGTACACGGTCGCGATGACCACGAGCGCGACGAGGTCGTCGACGACGGACACCGTGAGAAGGTAGGTCCGCAGCCGCGCCGGAAGACGCTGTCCGGCCAGCGCGAGTATCCCGAGCGCGAACGCCGTGTCCGTCGACATGACCACGCCCCAGCCATGGGCGGAGGGACGTCCGGCGTTGATCGCGAGGAAGATCGCGACCGGTACCAGCATCCCACCGATGCCGGCGGCCAGTGGCAGCGCGAGGCGCCGCCGGTCACGCAGCTCACCCAGGTCGAACTCGCGACGCGCCTCCAGCCCGACGACGAAGAAGAACAGGGTCATCAAGCCGCTGTTCACCCACCAGCGCAGGTTCTGCGAAATACCGTGCTCCGCGACGCGGACTGACAGCTGGGTGTCCCATACCGCCTCGTACGACGAGTGATGCACGTTGGCCCAGACCAGCGCGACGACCGTTGCCGCCAGCAGGACCACGGCCCCGCCGGTCTCGGTGCGCAGGAACTCACGCAGCGGCGTTCGCACCCCACGCGCCCAGGCGGTGCGACCGGAGAACGTCCGGCCGGACGCCTGGCGTTCCGGCACACCTCGATCCCCGTGGAGCATCCGCTCAGGTCGCCGCTCGCGACGTCGCGGTCCTGGCATCGAGTTCGCGCAGGGGGAGCAGGTGACGCGGCGGGTGGTCGATGATGATGCGGCGCACGCAGACGAGCTGGTCGTCGACGTGCAGCAGCTCACCGGGACGCAACGGCTGCCAGCCGGGGTCGTCGTCCATCCGCTCACTGGCGACCACTACCGCCGGGTACTCGGACAATGCGTCGGAACGGGCATGGCCATGGCCGCTGGTGCCCGCGTGGTCGAGCCGCCTGTCGCCCTGGGGCCCGCCCGCGGCCCGGCGCAGGAGGAACAGCTCGTGCGTGTCCGGATAGCGCAGCGCCCACAGCTCGGTCGGCGTGGTCAGGACCAGGTTGATCGCGTACACCGGCAGGTTCTCGGCCAGCCACCTGGCCGCAGCGGTTATCCCGGCGCCGACGTCGCCGTCGTGCGCGTCGATCTGCTTCGTGGTCAGCGCGAAGAACCGCTCCGAGTCGGTGTCACCGGCCACCAGGTCGCGGTGGTCGCCGAGCTGTGTCTCCAGCCTCGGCAGATCGCCGACGACGCCGTTGTGCGCGAACAACCGGCCGTGTTGCTCGAACGGGTGGGTGTTGCGCGGGCCGAGCCCGCCGGTGGAGGCATGGCGGACGTGCGCGAGGAAAGTCGTGGACGCGCGTTCCTTCGCATCGAGGGCGTCCTGACAGGCTGGCGACGGTTGCTTGTCCACCACCGGCTTGCCGCCCGCGGTGAACACGCCCAGCCCCGTTCCGTCGCTGGCGTCCCACGGCCCGAAGGTGACATGCACGCGCCGCGGGGCGGCCGACAATCCGAACAAGCGACACATGGTGAACCTTCAATCTCGGGGCGAGCCGGCGCGCGGCAGGTGCCACCGGAACGGCGCGATGAGCTGGTCGACCGACGGCTGCGGGCCCCATGAGCCTGGCGCGTACGGCTGGATCGGCGGCGGGTTCTCCAGCAGGGGGCCGGAGATCTCCCACAGGCGTTCCACCGCCGCGGCCTGGGTGAACAGGGACTGATCGCCGAGCATCGCCTCCAGGAGGAGCCGCTCGTAGCCCTCGAGGCTGTTGGCGGCACAGAACGAGTCGGCGTAGCGGAAGACCATCCCGGCGGCCCCGAGCCGCATCTGCGCACCGGGCACCTTGGCCAGGAGGTCCACCGTGATGGAGCCAGGGTCGGCGAAGTCGATGACGATCTCGTTCCGCCCGTCCGGGGTGCCGGTCTCGCCGACCGGGAACATCCGCAGGGGCGGCTCGTGGAAACCGAGGGTCACCACCTGGCGGCTCGCGCCGAGCTTCTTGCCGGAACGCAGGAAGAACGGAACTCCGGCCCATCGCCGGTTGTCGATCTCGACCCGCACCGCGGCCATGGTCTCGGTCTGTGATGCCGGTGCCACACCGGGCTCGTCGCGGTAGCCCGAGTACTGGCCGCGCACGACGTGCCGCACGTCGATCGGCCGCAGCGCGTCGAAGACCTTGGCCGTCTCCTGGCGCAGGTGCCTGGCGTCCAGCGCGGTGGGCGGCTCCATGGCCAGAAAACCCAGGACCTGCAACAGATGGGTGACGATCATGTCCCGGTAGGCGCCGGTCTGGTCGTAGAAGCCGGCGCGTCCTTCGATCGACAGCGTCTCGGGCACGTCGATCTGCACGTAGCTGATGTGCCGGTGGTTCCACACCGGCTCGAACAGGCCGTTGGCGAACCGGAAGGCCAGGATGTTCTCGACGGACTCCTTGCCGAGGAAGTGGTCGATCCGGAAGACCTGCGACTCGTCGAACACGGCGCCGACGGTCTTGTTCAGCTCGCGAGCGGACCGCAGGTCGGTGCCGAACGGCTTCTCGATCACGATGCGGGACCCGTGTGCGAGGCCGGCGGCACCGAGCATGGACACGGTCGGCGCGAAGGCCGCCGGTGGGACGGCGAGGTGGAACAGCCGCCGTGGAGAGCCGCCGATGTCCCGCTCCCCGCGGCTGATCGCCGTGGCCAGCGCTGCGGTGTCGCCGGGGCTCGCGCTCGCGAACGAGAGCGCCTGCTGGAACGCTTGCCAGGTCTCGCCCGTCGGCTTGCTGATGCCGAACCTGTCGATCGCCTCGCGGGCACGCTCGCGGAACTCCGCGTCGCCGATATCCCGCCGGGATGAGCCGATGACCCGGTACCGGTCGGGCAGCAGGCCGCCCGCGGCCAGGTGGAACAGCCCGGGCAACAGCTTGCGCGCGGCAAGGTCACCGGTCGCCCCGAACAGGACGATGACGTGGTCGTCCGGCCGCGGGGATGCCCCGGCCTGTCCTCGCCGGGAGGAGCTCGTTGCCGTGTTGCCGGATGGATTCGTCATGTGGTTCCCGGGCTCCTGCCGAGTCGGTGTGAGACCGTGGCGCCCGAGGGCAACCACTGCGAGACGAACGCGAACGGGGCGGGGAGCAGCGGCGACGCGACCGCCGCCAGGCCGGCCACGAACACCGCCCACCCGCGCAGCTGGAACGGGCCCGCGTTCGCGGTCACCTGGAACACAGTGATGAACCCGACGCGCGTTGCACCGCGTCCACCGTCGAGGGATCCGCGGCCGGGTCTCCCACGAGCGCGGCGTCGATGTGGTGCGGCACCGGGTCGCCGAGCGCGGGCGAGTGCGACGCGCGTTCCGACGCGTACCGCTGGTGCTGTGCCGGAGCGCTCATCGAGCCTCGTCCTTCGTTCGTCGAGCCGTCTACCACAGGCTTCCCGACCGGACGCCGTCCGGCATCGACGCCACCGGGCGCACCGGCTTACCGCTGGCCGGTGCCGGGTGCTTACCGCTAGCCGGTATGCCGTTGTCCAGCCAGCGGGCTCACCCCGGTTCACGGGACGGCGGGCGTCTGTTGTGGACGGAGTTCATGGCCGTGGGCGAGGCGGGTAGTCAGCCGGCTGTGACGGGAAGCATGACCGTGAGCGCTGTCCCCGCGCCGATCGGACTGACTATCTCGATCGTCCCGCCGAGGGCGTCGACTCGGTCGGCCAGCCCGATGAGCCCGGAGCCGTGGTTGGTGTCGGCTCCTCCTCGGCCGTTGTCCCGGATCGAGAGTTCGAGTATGTCGTCACGTACGGCGACGGTGACCCGCGCCGCGGACGCCTCGGCGTGTTTCGCGACATTGGTGAGCGCTTCACAGACGACGTAATAGGCGGCCACCTCGATCGGTGCGGGCAGCCGGGTACGCGTGCCCAGCTCGAGGTTCACGGGGACGGGGGATCGTCGCGCGAGCGCCTCGAGGGCTGCCGCGAGACCGCCTTTGGCCAGGACCGCGGGATGGATGCCGCGCGAGATCTCCGCCAGCTCGTCGAGCGCACCCGCCAGACCGGCCGCCGCATCCGTGAGCTCGTCCTCGAGCGGATCGCCCGGCGGGACGGCGGCCTGGATTCCGCGCAGCGCCAAGATCGTGGTGACGAGTCGTTGTTGCACGCCGTCGTGCAGATCCCGTTCGATTCGGCGGCGTGTCTCGTCCGCCGCGGTGACGATGCGTGCGCGGGAGGCGGCGAGCTCGGCCCGGCTTCTGTCGAGCTCGGCTGTCCGCTCGGCGACCTTCACCTCGAGCCCGTCCCTTGCCTGCCGGAGCTCCTCTTCGACCCGCCGACGTTCCTGGATGAGGCGCGCGTTCTCGAAGGCCGTCGCGGCCTGGTTCGCGGCGAGTGACAGCAGCAGCTGTTCGATCGCGGTCGGGAAATCGTCCCGTTCGCTGGCTGCGGCGACGAGGCCGCCTCCGCCGTTGACGCCGATGCGGATAGCAACGCCGCGGCATGGCACCAGGTCGTCGGCGATGTCGACCACGAGCGTCCTGGCCGGGAACTGGGTGCTCGGGGCCGCGTGACGGCGCAGCCAGGCCGGAAAACTCTTCCAGGCGCGGCCTCGTGTGACGTCGACGGCGCCGGCACTTGCCGGATCGCTCAGCCGCACGAACACGAAGTCGAGCCGCAAGAGCTCGGTCAGCGCGTCGGCAAGCCCTGTCACGACGGCAGGCGGTTCCTGTCCAACCCACATGGCCGGGATCGCCGAGAGCGCGACCAAATCCCTGAGCGTCGCCTGCAGGGTGTCCGCGGGCATTCAGCGCGCCATTCCGTTGCCCGCGTGCGCCCGCGACTCCCGTAGCTCATGGAGGAGCTCACCGGGCTCCACGTAGAACGGGTTCTCCTGGAGCAGTCCGCCGACGATGACCAGGGGATGCGTCCGCAAGGCGTAAACCGCCGTGCGTGCTCCGAACTTCGACAGGTCGTAGGAGCAGATCACTACATCGTCGTACTTCGGCACCACGTAGTTGACCCGTGTCTCGAACTCGATCATGTCCTCGATATCCGGCAGGTCGGCCAGCGCCCATTCCATCTGCGCGAGGAACCTCGTCGGGGCGTACCCGGAAGCAGGCCCCGACCGGAGCACCTGCTCGAATTCCTCGAACCAGACATCCTGGTCGAACCGGTCCGCGCGCAGCGGGCCTTTCTGCCATGGCTGCACCTCGAGTTGCCCGGAGTCGACGGCGCCGGCCACGTCGATGCCAGCGTCGGCGAGCCGTGCGAGATGGTCCTCTCGCCGCTCCGGATCGACGAGGTGGAAAGCCCGGTTGCCCTGGGCGAAGCCGTCGGTGATGAAGGAGCGAAGCACGCTGTAATGCTCGTCCATGCTGTTGAAAAACGCGCAGATGTGGCGGTTCTGACCGAGCAGGTCCGGCGCGATTCGCAGTGAGGTGTTGTCGCCAGCCATGGGGCTCACCTTCGTCTGGAGAAAGACGACCGCTCGCGCAGTCTACTCCCGGGCGCGTGCAGCCGCTGGCGGCAATGTGCGCGGGGAGCGGTGCTGTGAGGCTCTTTCCATGACACCAGTGAATGAGGTGGCGCCTGACCGTTCCGGCCGCGAGGAATTCATTGCGGTCACGGGGTGCAGCGGCACGCCCTATCTGTGCCCGGACATTTCCGTTGTGGACCATCACATCGCCCGGCTGTACCGAAGAATCGAACACACCGCTGTGTGGCGGCACGAGGTCTTGCAGGAGTTCTGGGCTGACATCGACCTGCTGCTCGATCGTCGTAGCTGGCTGGAAATGACGACTTTGACGGCGGCCCGGTGACCGGTCGGGAAGACCGGCTCGCGGAGTCTTCGTCGTGGAGAAGATCGTCGTGGAGAAGATCGTCGGGTACGCCGCTGGCGCAGCTGTACGTAGCAGCAGCCATCGCCCGTTCCGGGTAGCCGGTAGGGGAGTGGACCGCTGGCCGGGAAGCGCGAACGGGCCGGTGGCAGGGATGGTGTTTTCGACCAGCGGACAAGACGTCGCAGCCTGGAAGGACCAGCACATTGATGACGCACACGAGCGTGAGACGCGCTCCGGACAGAATCGTCGACAGACGGCAGTTCGAGCGGGACGCGCTGCCGTTCTACGACAAGGTCTACTCTGCGGCGTTGCGCCTGACCGCCAACCGGGACGATGCCCAAGACCTCGTGCAGGAAACGTACCTGAAGGCGTACGCATCCTTTCACCAGTTCCACGAGGGCACCAACCTGAAAGCCTGGCTCTATCGCGTCCTCACCAACGCGTTCATCAGCTCCTGTCGCAAGAACAAGCGGGCTCCGGCGCCCAGCGATGTGCACGTGATCGAAGACTGGCAGTTGGTGCGCGCCGAAGCGCACACCGCGACGGGGCTACGCTCGGCCGAGGCCGACGCGCTCGACCATCTTCCGGACTCCGATCTCACAGGGGCGCTGCGACTGCTGCCGCACGAATTCCGCGTCGCCGTCTATCTCGCCGACGTCGGGGGCTTCGCCTACAAGGAGATCGCCCGCATCATGGACACCCCCATCGGCACCGTGATGTCCCGTATTCACCGCGGCCGGCGCCTGTTGCGCGGGTACCTGCAGGACCGGCCGGTCCACGCGAGCTGAGTGAACGCTGTTGACTTCGCGCCCGGCGTCCTGCCACGCTGGTGCCGCTCGCAGCGAAGCAAGTGACGACGAAGGCGGGGCTACCCTATGAGTGCGATCGACTTGTCCGGGTACGTCGGCACCGACGACTTCTTCGGCGCACCGTCCATCGAGATCGACGAGCAGCGCGACCGGCCGTCGCCGCACCGGTTCGTGCAGGGTGGGTTCGCCGGCACCGACACCGAGTTCGCGTTCTACTTCCCGCCGGCCGAGTTCTACGCCGGCCGCATGTTCCAGCCGCTCGAGGGCGGTAACGGCGGGCACGCGGTGACGTTCGGGGGCGGCGTCCTCGGCGAGATGTTCCAGCGCATCGCGATGAGCGCTCGCCTCGGTGGATACATGGTCGAGTCCAACCAGGGGCACAAGGGTGACGACCTCGACCCCGCGGCGGGTGACGACGCCACGCTTTACGGTCATCGCGCCAGTGCGGAGAGCGCGCGCCTGTCGAAATACGTCGCCGCGCAGGTCTACGGCAGCCCGCCCGAGCACAGCTACGTGTGGGGAGGCAGTGGCGGCGGACGGCGGTCGCCGTTGTGCCTCGAGAACGCGCCCGGCGTCTGGGACGGCTGCATGCCCTCGACCAGCGGCGGCGAGATCGGCGAGCCGGGCAACACCAGGCGCGTGCAGGCGGGCAGCATCATGTCCTTCGGCCAGATGTTCAACGTGCAGCGCATTCTCGGCCGGGCGAAGCTCATCGAGCTGGCCGACCGGATGGCGCCCGGCGGTAGCGGTGACCCCTTCGACGGCCTGACCACCCATGAGCGGGACGAGCTTGCCTCGCTGTATCGCCAGGGTTTCCCCCGCGGCTGCGAGTTCATGATCAGCGAGCCGATGGGGCAGATGTGGTTGTGGACTTCGCTGGCCGACGAGCTCTACCGCGAGGACCCGGAGTACTTCGACAACTTCTGGACGAAGCCGGGTTACGTCGGGCACGACGCGCCGGAACTCGTCGAGGACGACCTGATCAACCAGGAGGGGACGGTCGTCCGGACGCTGTCGGCCCGCGACCTCAACGAGTCGCCCGAATTCGCCGGGCCCGAGTACCAGACCATGCGCATCCTGGCGGCGATCGTCGGGGCCGGCGGCGACGCCTACGACTTCCCGTACGCGGTGCAGATCGACGGCCTCGACGGCGGTTACCGCGTTGGCACAGGGGTCAAGGTCCTCAGTGGCGAAGCGGCCGGCCGTTCCCTCTACGCCACCGGGGCAGCCGGTGACGTCTTTGCCTGCGACGGCCAGGGCGACGCGAACGTGCTGCGGTTCCAGGGTGTCCGGCCAGGCGACCGCGTCCTCGTCGACAATCGCAAGTTCCTCGCCTATTGCTACTTCGCCCGCCATCACGTGATGGACGATCCGGCCTTCGCCCATCAGCTCGTGGACGGCAGGCCGATCTATCCGCAGCATCCCGTTCCGCGGATGTCGCCGCTGATGGGGGTCTGCTACTCCGGTCAGTACCGGGGCAAGGTTCTCTGGATCCACCACACGCACGACTCGTCCGTCTGGCCGGCCTGGGGCACCCTCTACCACCGCGCTGTGCGCCAGGCCCAGGGTGAGGAAGGCGCGCGGGAGAACTTCCGGATCCGATGGACCGAGTTCGCCGAGCACGGGCCGTACGAGATGGTGCCGCCGGAACCGAACCGTGCATCGGCGACGCGCCTGATCGACTCCCGCGGCATCACCGAGCAGTCGTTGATCGACCTGATCGACTGGGTGGAGAACGGCGTCGCCCCGAGCGGCACGCGCTACACCTTCGAGAGTGGCCGCGTGTCCCTGCCGGCGAGCGCCGCCGAGCGAGGCGGCATCCAGCCGGTCGCGTCGGTCACCGCGAACGGCGCGACGCGGGCGGACGTTCAGGTGGGCGAGACGGTGACGATGGAAGTCAAGGCTGCCGTCCCACCGGGAGCCGGCGGCATCGTCTCGATCGAATGGGATTTCGACGGCACCGGAACCTTCCCGCTCCGGCAGGACGGGATCGATGGCAGCGCCACCGAACTCGACGGCTCGACCGAGCACCGCTACGACCGTCCGGGAACGTACTTCGTCACGGCACGGGTCACGTCGCACCGCGACGGCGATATCCACGCGGAGCGCTGCCGCATCGAGACGATCGGCCAGGCACGCGTGGTCGTCTCGTAACCGGCCACCGCGCGGCGGCGTGCCCCAGGGTCGCGGTTTCAGTTGTCGACACGAAAGGCGGTTGGCCATGACGGGTGCGCTCGACGGCAAGGTCGCGTTGATCAGCGGGACCGGTGGCGGGATGGGCCGTGCGGGAGCGCTGCGCTTCGCGGAGGAGGGCGCGACCGTTGTGGGCTGCGACCTGGACGCCGACGGCAACGCCCAGACGGTCGGCCTGGTCCGAGCGGCCGGGGGGAAGATGCACGGCCTGGCTCCGCTCGACCTCGGCGACTTCGCGCAGTGCACGACCTGGGTCGAGTCCGCCGTCGAGACGCACGGACGTATCGACATCCTGTGGAACAACGCGTCCGCGTGCGTGTTCGCCACGATCGAGGAGATGAGCGTCGAGGACTGGAACTTCTCGATCCGCAACGAACTCAGCACCGTCTTCAGCACCACGAAGGCCGCCTGGCCACACCTGTGCGCCGATGGTGGCGTCATCATCAACACGGCGTCGGTCGCCGGCCACGGCGGTGGCCCCGGCGGGATAGCGCACTCGGCGACGAAGGCCGCCGTCCTCGCGATGACGCACGTGATGGCGGCCGAGGGCGCGCCGCACGGGATTCGCGCGGTGAGCATCAGCCCCGGTGCGATCGATACTCCTGGTTCGGCCGAACAGCTCGCGCGACCCGGCGCGCGCGACGCCCTGCTGCGGATGTCGCTCGTCCCGCGCCTGGGAATGCCCGACGAGATCGCGCGCGCCGCGGTTTTCCTCGCCTCGGACGACGCGCAGTTCGTGACCGGAACGGATCTCCTCGTCGACGGCGGGCTTGTCAATCACGGCTGACGCACGCCCGGTTTACCGCGGGACTGTTGTTTCTGACGGTTCGTACACTATAGTGAACCACGTTCACATTCTTGGTATCGGGAATCGGGAGCGCTCATGGCCGAGGAACTCACATGGTTGCCCGCGTGGCGTATCCGGGATCTGATCGAGAAGCGCGAGGTCTCGTGCGTCGAGGTGACCGAGCATTTCCTCAGCCGCATCGAAGAATTCAATCCGGTCCTGCACGCATTTCAGGAAGTCGACGCCGCGGGCGCGCGCGAACAGGCCCGGCGCGCGGACGACGCGGTCCGTGCGGGTGAGGATCTCGGTCGCCTGCACGGCATTCCGACCTCGGTGAAGTCGCACATCCGCGTCGAGGGGCTGCGTTTCGTGCAAGGTGTCGAGGACAGCGTGTCGCCCTTCGACGACATCACCGTCGAACGGCTGCGTGCGGCAGGGGCGATCATCGTGGGCACCAACACGATGATGGGCGCCGGCGCGAACCTCACGCTCAACCGGGACCAGCCCGGCGTGTTCAGCCCCTTCAACTGGGACGCCGAGGCGCGCAACCCGTGGGACACAACGCGGGTGCCCGGCTGGTCGAGTTCCGGCGGCGCAGCGAGCGCGGCCGCGCGGCTCTTGCCGGTGACCATTGGTTCCGACGGCGGCGGCTCGACACGGCTGCCGGCCGCGTACTCCGGCGTCGTCGGGCTGCACACGTCACGCGGCCTCATCCCGCACATCGACTACCTCAAACCGACGATGCTGCTGACCGCGAGCTACGGACCGCTCGCGAGGGACGTGCGCGACGTCGCCCTCTTCACCCAGGCGATGGCCGGCGGCGACGGTCGCGACTACGTCAGCATTCAGCACGAGACAGCCGACTGTGTCGCCGGGCTGGATCGCGGGATCGAGGGCCTGCGGCTGGCCTGGACCGAAGACTTCGGCTTCGCGTCGGCATACGCCACAGAGGACAGTGCCCGCATCATCGACGTCGGCCGGTCGGCCGCCTTCGCACTGGCCGACCTCGGCGCGACCGTCGAGAAAACCGAGGAGGTCTGGGAGGACCGCAGCGAGCACGGCACGGTGCGCTGGACCGTCGAACCGTCCGTGTACGAGGTGATGGTCGGCACCAACGCCGTCGAGACGCAGAAACCGGATCCGGCACTCTACCGGGAGCAGGCCGAGTCCCGCGCGCGCAACTGGGAGAGGTTCCGGCGCTTCTTCGGCGACTACGACGTCATCATGTCGATTACCGCACAACGCATCGGGGCCAAGGTCGACGAGTGGGACCGGGCCTGGACCGTGGACGGGCCGACGTTCCCCAGCGGCAGCTTCGCACCCGTTTACTGCAGCCACACGATGATTTTCAACTGGCTCGGCTTCCCGGCCGTCACCGTGCCGTGCGGCTTCGTCGACGGGATGCCCGTCGGACTCCAGATCGCCTCGTGGCACGGCCGCGAGGACCTCGTGCTCCGCGTGGCGCAGGCGTTCCAGGCAGCCTTCCCGCGTCCCGAGCGGCCCGCGGTGAGCTGATCAGCGCCCGCAGGCGACGACGCGCAGCGCAGGGATCACCGCCGGGTGGCGCGCCGGGCGCGCGGCGCGGCGGCTTTCCGCGTTTTCGGAGCGGGCTTGGCCGGCTTGACCGCCCCGTCGGGACTCCGCCGGGTCAGGATGAACTTGACGCCCTTGGCGACGAGCGCGGCGGCGTCGGCTGTCTCGACCGCGACCGTGTGCTCGAAGTCGCTGAGCAGGGCACCGGCAAGGTAGAGGGTCAGCACCAACCCGATGGTGGTCGCCTCCTCCTCGGTGAACCCGGAACTGAGCAGCACCTGGTGCACCGGGTCCGCGACGTCACGTGCGCTGACCCGCGGTCGTCGTATGACGTAGGCGGCGAGACCGCGGTGCTCGCCAAGCACGTGGTACAGGCTCATTACCTGGGCCTGCAGCCATTCCAGGGGGTCCTCGCCCTCCTGCAGCGGACGCCAGCTGCGGTCGAAGACGGCCTTGCCGCACAGTTGCAGCAACGCGTCCTTCGTCGGCAGGTGGCGATATGTCGCGCCGAGCGAGGCGCCGAGCCGTTCGGCCAGCTGTCGCATCGACAATCCTTCGACCCCGCGTTCGCGGATCAGGGTCAGTGCGGTCTCGACTATGTCGTCGGCGTTGAGATTGGCGCGAGACTTCCCTGCTTGCACGCGACTTGTCCTTAGGCGGTTGGCCGCGCTCGGCGGACTCGGTCATGACAATCCTAAGGGCCGCGCTCGCGCCTTACGCCTCGGGCTGTCCGAACTCCGCGCCGGCGAGATAGGTGCCCTCGATCTCGCCGATGCGCTCCTTGAGATCCTTGGCGTCGCCCTGGAGCACGACTTTACCGTGACTGATGACGTAAGCGCGGTCCGCGACCTCCAACGCGTCACGGACATGCTGTTCGACCAGCAGGACGCCCGCACCACCATCCGCGGCAGCGCGCACGGTGAGCAGCAGCCGTTCGAGGACCAGCGGCGCGAGGCCGAGCGACAACTCGTCGGCCAGCAGCACCTCGGGCTGTGCCGACAGGGCGCGCGCGAGTGTCAGGATCTGCTGCTCGCCGCCGGACAGCAGCGCCGCCTTGCGTCCGAGCAAGGGCTCGAGCTCCGGGAACAGTTCGAGACAACGCCGTCGTTGCCCACGGCCCAGCCGCAGGTTGTCCGATGCCGACAGGCCCATGAACACCGAACGTTCCTCGGAGATGTAGCGCATCCCCTGCTTGGCCCGGCGGTGCGTCGGCCCGGTCACGCGCCGTCCTTTGAGCCAGACCTCGCCGGCGAACGGCTTCAGGTCACCGGCGAGCGCTCGGACCGTGGTCGTCTTCCCCGCGCCGTTCACGCCGAGCAGTGCCACGACCTCTCCCTTGTGCACCACCAGGTCGAGGTCGTGCACGACCGGCATCGCGCCGTGGCCCACGGTGAGCGAGCGTGCCTCCAGCACCGCGCCGGACTCGACGGCGGTCACAGTGGATTCACCGACTTCGTGGCCGCGCCGGCATCGAGCCGGTGTTCGATCTGTTCGGCGGCGTGCTCGGCCGTGAACCTGCTCGTGCCCAGGTAGGCCTCGATCACCTCCGGGTTGCTGCGGATCTCGCCGGCGGTGCCCGCACCGATGAGCACACCGAAGTCCAGCGCGTAGATCCGGTCGCAGGTCCGCAGCACCATGTCGATGTTGTGCTCCACGAGGAAGACCGCGACACCCCGTTCGTCCGCCGTGCGTCGCAGGATCTCGGCGAGGCGCTGGGCCTGCGGTTCGCCGAGCCCGGACGCCGGTTCGTCGAGCAGCAGCACCGAATGGCCGCCCGCGACGGCACGGGCGACGGCGAGCATCCGGCGCCGGGCGTAGTCGAGGTCGGACACCTTGGTGTCCAGGAAACGGGTCAGGCCGAACTCGTCGACGGTCGCCAGCGCGGCGGGTGTCAGCCGCGGGTGCCCCGGCACGACGAGATTGGTGACGTAGGCGGCGAGATCGTGCTCGTCGCACGCCGTCAGCAGGTTCTCCCGGACCGTCAGGTCGTCGAAGAGCTCCAGCGACTGGAACGACCGGCCGATTCCCGAGCGAGCGCGTCGCTCCCGGCTGAGCCGCGCCAGGTTCACGTCGTCGAGATGCACGCTGCCGGTGGCCAGCGGGACGAACCCGGTGATCGCGTCGATGGTCGTGCTCTTGCCGGCGCCGTTCGGGCCGATGAGCCCGACGATCTCGCCGGGGCACACTCGCAGCGACAGCCGGTCCAGTGCCGTGACGCCACCGAACCGGACGGATACGTCGCGCAGCTCCAGCGTCCGGGGTGGCACGCGGACCACGGCGCGTTCCGGCGCCGCGGCGTCGGCGTCACGAGTGCCTCGCTTCCGGCTCAGCCGGGCGGACACGGCCGCCTTCACACGGTCGGACGGCAGCATCTGGAAAGCCAACCCGTCCGGCGCGATCGTCAGCATGAACAGCAGTCCGACGCCACTGACCAGTGCGATGTACAGCGCCACATCGGTGCCGAGAAAGCTGAAGATCTGCGGGCCGAGCGCGTCCGGCTGAAACCCGCTGCCGACCAGTGGCCCGATCAGCGTGCCCGCGCCGCCGAGCACCGCGTACTGCATGTCCGACACCGACGCGAGGCCGGCGAAGCCGGTGAACTGCAGCGCCGGGCTGCGAAACGCGATGAGCACGCCGCCCAGCGCCGCGATCATCCCACCGAGCACGAAGGCGTAGAGCTTCGCCTGCATGACCGACACGCCGAGCGCGGCCGCCGCGCGCTCGTTCGTCCGCACCGCGATGAGCCGGCGGCCCGCTCGGGACCGGCGGAGGTTGGCTATCGCCAGCGCCACCAGCACCAGCACGATCAGCGCGAACGTGGCGTAGCGCTCGGGGTAGAACAACCCGTTGACATCGATGCCGAACACCGTCGTATCGCCCACGTTGTAACCGGACGGGCCGCCGGAGAGGGTCGAGTTCGCGAAGACGACCGCCTCGAGTGAGATGGCCAGGCCGAGAGTGAGGATGGCGAGGTAGACGCCTCGGGTGCGTACCCCGGCCAAACCTACGACGACCCCGACCGGGATGGCCGTCAGCATTCCCGCCAGCAACGCGAACTCGAACGGCCAGCCGTGGCTCGCCACCAGCCACCCGGCGATGAGCGCGCCGACGCCCGCGAAACCGACCTGCATCAAGGAGAGCTGGCCGGCGTACCCGGTGACGACGACGAAGGACATGAGGACGATCGCGCCGAGCAGTTGCGTCTGCAGCGCGTTGACCCAGCCGGTCGGGAACGCCACCCAGATGCAGATGAGGACGATGACGCCGGCGACCAGCACGGCGGGTATCGGGATGCGCCCGGTACCGAGCCGCGGCATCCGGCCGAACCGCTCGTCCTTGCCCGCTGTCGACCGGCCGCGTACGAGCAGTACGACGGCGACGAGAATGAAGGGCACGGCCGTTCCCCAGCCGGGCGCGGTGACGTACCGGGTCACCTCGGACTGCCCGATGCCGATGACGAGACCGGCCAGCAGGGTCAGCGGGAACGAGGAGAAGCGGCCGACGACCGCGGCGGCGAGGACGGGTATCACGAGGTAGGTCAGGTTCGCGCTGCCCAGCCCGGTGATCGGCACGAGCAGGATCGCGGCGAGCGCACCCAGCGCCGAGCCGATCGCCCAGTTCGCCGCCGCGATGAGGTTGGGGGACACCGCCAGCGCACCCGCCGCACGCGGGTTCTCCGCGACCGCTGTCGTCGCGAGCCCGAATTTCGTGAACCGGTACACCAGCCAGAGCACGGCCGTCAGCACGATCACGATGGCGAAGATGTAGATCCGGTCCGCGCCGATCTGCGCACCGAG
>DASZUO010000306.1:0-2182 GCA_035547575.1 Amycolatopsis sp.
CACCGCCGCCGCGCTGGTTCTGCTGGCCCGTGTGGCCGGGCTGCGTCCGGCGGCGATCGGGCTCGACCGGCGGCACTTCCCGCGCGCCACCGTGTTCGGGGTGCTCGGGCTCGCCGTGGTGTTGGCCGGCTTCACCGTCGCGATGACCGTGCCGGCGCTGCGCGTGCTGTTCCACGACGGTCGCGTCGGCTCGTCCGGCGTCGGGCAGTTGCTGTGGCTTGTGCTGCTGCGTATCCCCTTCGGCACGGTGCTGCTGGAGGAAGTCGCGTTCCGCGGTGTGCTGCCGGCCCTGCTGGGCGCCGGGGAACGCTGGCGATGGTGGCCCGTGCTCGGCGCCGCCGGGCTGTTCGGCCTGTGGCACCTGCTGCCGTCACTGGCGCTGGAGCAGAACTCGGCCGTGCACGCGACCGTCGGCGGGCTGCCGTTGCCGGTCGTATCGCTGTTGGCCATGGTCGCCGCGGCCGGCGCCGGTGTGCTGTTGTACTGGTGGCGGCACACCGGCCGCGGCCTGGTCGCGCCGATGCTGGTGCATCTGGCCACCAACTCAGGCGGTCTCGTTTTCGCCTGGTGGCTCCTCGCGCATTAGGCGCTTGGCGACCGTCATGTGTGCGTGACCGTCTTCGCGGTGAGCGACCGTGCCCACTCGCGTGCCCGGTCCTTCTCGCCCGGCGCCAGACCCTGCTGGCCCGAGCCGGTGACGAAGAAACTCCCCGGCTTGGCCAGCACCGGGTAACCGTGGCGGCGCAGCAGCTTCTGCGCCCCGCGCGCGGCCGAGCCCACGAGCCAGCGAGGCTTATCGAGCCGGGTGTCGAACGCGACCGCCCGCACTCCCGCCGGGGCGTGCGGGAGGGAGCCGAGCCAGTCCCGAATCCCGGTGTGGGAGCGCACGCTCTCGGCGGCCTGTTGCTGGGCGCTTTGCCGTGTCGAGGCACGGCTCATGCCGTGCACGTGCGTCGGCCCCCCGACGACCAGCAGGTCGACACCGGCCAGGTCGGTGGGCGCGTCGTCCACGTTCACCACCTCCACCACCGCCCGCTGGGCCAACCCCTCGCCGATCGCCTGCGCGATCTCCTCCGTGCTACCGAACATCGATTCGTACACCACTACGGCGTTCATCTGCCGCCTCCTTCCGGGACAGGTGCCCTCGACCCTGCGCGATGCGGGCGCGGCGGAACAGGCACGAAGGTCCCACGCGTTCGGGCATTCCTGCCCTCCCGATCGGCGAGGCGTCCGCGGCACAGTCGGCATGAGTACCCGAATGTCGAGGCAGGTGTTTCCCATGGACCGTGGACTTCCCGACGACTTCACCGTCGAGACGGCGGTCGCACTCGCATGCCGCGCGCCGTCGGTACACAACACGCAGCCGTGGCAGTGGCGCGTCGGCGACCGCACCGTGCACTTGTACGCCGACCCCGAGCGGCAGTTGCCCGAAACCGACCCTGACGGCCGGGACCTGCTGCTCAGTTGCGGCGCCGCGCTGCACCACCTACGGGTGGGGCTCGCCGCCCTAGGCTGGCGGGCCGAGGTGCACCGGCTGCCCAACCCGGCCGACCGCAACCACCTCGCGGCCGTCGAACTCCACCGCCACGAGCCGACGCGGGAGGACACCGAGCTGGCAGCCGCGATCCCGCACCGTCGCACGGACCGGCGCCGCCACAGCTCCTGGCCGGTCCCGCGCGCGGACATCGAGCTTCTGGCGCGCCGGGCCGCCACCGAGGGCGCCTTGTTGCGGGCCGCGGACAACCACGCCCGCTACTACCTCGCGCGGGCAATCTTCTCCGCCGCCCGCCAGCACGCGGGCGACCCCGCCTACCAGGTCGAACTAGCCGCGTGGAGCGGCCGGCACGCCTCCCCCGACGGGGTGCCCAGCGCCAGCGCACCCGCCCCCGACCCCACGCCGGGTGCACTGCCAGGACGATCGTTCGCCGACCCCGGGCTCGCCCAACCCGAAGGCGCGGCGGGCGAGAACGACGAAACGGTGCTGCTCGCGCTCGCCACCACCTCAGATGATCGGATGTCGCAACTGCGCGCGGGTGAAGCCACCAGCGCCGTGCTGCTCACCGCGACCGTGCTCGGCCTGGCGAGCTGCCCGCTGACCGAACCCCTGGAGATCGCCGACACCCGGGAACTCGTGCGGACCCAGGTAACCGAAGGCAGCTACCCGCAAATGGTGCTGCGCATC
>DASZUO010000307.1:0-14292 GCA_035547575.1 Amycolatopsis sp.
GATCGTCCGCGGCGATCGCGCGATCCTCGTACGAGCGGACATTGCGCCGTGCGGCCAGTACGTCCCAGAACTCCACGACCCGACCGTACGCCCGTGCGCTGGTCACCGCGCGCGAAAGCCGTCCAGGAGATAGCCGAGGTGGCGGCGCCACGCGTCGTCGTCCGGGCTGATCTCCGCGACCCTGGTGGCCGCGGCGATGGCCAGCGGCAGGTCGCCGGGCTGGAAGTCCGCGCGCAGCCGACCCGACTCGCGCACCCGCTCGACCAGCCGGGAGGTGACCTGCCACGCGCGGACCTTGGCGGCCTCGATCGCGGGGGTGCCGGGGAGGGTGCCGACGCACACCTCGGTCAGGCCGCGGTCGACGGACTGCATTTCGCACGTCCGCATCGCGAAGTCGGCGAGGCCCTGCCACGGGTCGTCCGCCCGCAGCGCCTGCTCGCCGATCGCGGCCCACTCGTCGATCAGCCCGGCGAACGCGGCCTCGATCAGCGTGGCGCGCGTGGGAAAGCGGTTGTACAGCGTGCCGATCGCGACCCCGGCGCGCCGTGCGATCTCCTCCAGCGGTGCGTCGAGTCCCTTCGCGCCGAACACCTCCCGCGCGGCCGCGACCAGCAGTTCGCGGTTGCGCTGCGCGTCCCGTCGCAACGGGCGGGCGTCGGTGGGCATGATCCGAGTATAAGCGAACTTGAGGTTCCCCTCATTTTCGCGTAGAACTTGAGGGGAATCTCAAGTTACCAGCGGTGCAGCAAGGAGAACGCGATGACGACGCTTGCCATCTTCGGGGCCGGTCCGGGACTCGGCCTGTCGACGGCCCGCCGTTTCGGCAAGCAGGGATACGAAGTCGCGCTGGTGGCGCGCCGCGAGGACCGGCTCCGGTCTTTCGTCAACGAGCTCACGGACGACGGCATCGCGGCGCGGTTCGTGGCCGCCGACGTGTCCGACCGCGCGGGCCACCAGAGGCTCGTCGAGCGGCTGGGGCCGGTCGACGCGGCGGTGATCAACGGATTCGCCGACCCGGAGGCCATCCGCCCGGTGCGCGACATCGACGTCGAGAGCATGTCCACCGTGCTCGACGGGGCCGTGCTCGGGCCGTTGTCGCTGACCCGCCTGCTGCTGCCGGGCATGCTCGCGCGCGGCGACGGCGCCATCGTCTACGGCTTCGGTGGCTCCGCACGGGTGCCGCTGCCGCCACTGGCCGGCGCGGGGGCCGCGCAGGCAGCCCTGCGCAACTACGCACTGGCGCTCAATCTCGACCTCGCCGCCTCGGGTGTCTACATTGGAGCGCTGACCATCGGCGCGCTCATCGAACGCAGCGACGCGGAGCGCACGTTCGACACCGATGCCTTGGCACGGCGCGGTTTCGAGCCCGAACGCGTCGACCCGGACACGCTCGCCGATCTCGTGTGGACGATGTGCACCGAGCGCGACACCGCCGAGCGCACCGTCGGCGCGCTGGCTGCCTAGGACTTCGTGAGCGGGAGCCCGAAGCGGGGGAACAACTCCGGCTCCGCGAACGCGACGATCCACGAGATCCCCGCCGGCGCGCGCGTCCACGTCTGCAGCGAGTGCGCGTGGTGGACGCCGTCGTCGCCGCGGATGTAGCCCGCGGCGCCCGGTTCGCCGTTGACGGTCACCGGCACCATCAGCCACCGGCCGGGCCGCATGCGCGGCGCGAGGAACCCGCGCACCGCGTCGAGACCGCGGTACCAGTTCCCGTACGGCGGCATCTCCAGCACGATGTCGTCGGTCAGCAGCGCCATCAGCTTGTCCACGTCGGCGTCGACGAACGCCGAGACATACCGGTCGAGCACCGCCCGCCGCTCGGCCTCCGCGGGTTCGGCCACCTCGGTCCGCGACACCTCCGCCAGCTGCGCCCGCGCGCGTTGCAGTGCGCTGTTCACCCCCGCCGTCGTGGTGCCGAGCAGCGACGCCACCTCCGCCGCCCGCCACGCGAGCACGTCCCGCAGGATCAGCACCGCCCGCTGCCGTGCGGGCAGGTGCTGCAGCGCGGCGACGAACGCGAGCCGGATGCTGTCGCGGGACTCGGCCACCGCGGCCGGGTCGGGCGGAAACGGTTGCAGCCATGGGATTTCCGGCCGCAGCACCAGCTCGTCGGGCGGGTCGGGGATGCGCTCCGAGGCCCATTCCCGGCGCTGCTTGCCCGCGAGCGCGCTCAGGCACGCGTTGGTCGCGATGCGGTACAGCCACGTGCGCAGTGACGCCCGGCTCGCATCGAAGTCCTCGTGCGCGCGCCACGCCCGCAGGTAGGTCTCCTGCACCAGATCCTCGGCGTCGTGGAACGAGCCGAGCATCCGGTAGCAGTAGGCGAGCAGCTCGCGCCGGTACGGATCGGCGAGCCGGGCGAACGTGTCACCACTCATCGAACGGCCTCCAGTGCGGGTTCCGGTTCACTCTCGCGCCGCCGCACCGGAATCCACAAGGCCACGATCGCGCCGCCGAGCGACAACGCGGCGGCCGTCGCGGTGGCGACGCCGAACCCGTCGCTGAACTCCGCCGGCGAGCCGTACCCGCCCGCTGCCGCGAACACCGCGCCCAGTATCACGATCCCGAACGTGCCGCCGAGCTGGCGCAGGGTGCTGAACACGCCCGACGCCTTCCCGATCGCCGCCGGAGGTACCGCGCCGAGGACGGCGCTCTGCGCGGCCGGCATCGCCATCGACACCCCGGCCCCGGCCAGCACGAACGGCGGCACCAGCATCGGGTAGGCGAGCCCCGGCCCCGCGATCAGCGCGATCCACGCGAACCCCGCCGCTTGCAGCACCAGGCCGCCGACCAGCAGCGGGCGCTCGCCGACGCGGGCGATGCGGGACCCGGCGACGGGCGCGACCAGCGACAGCGTCGCGGTCCACGGCAGCAGCGTGAGACCCGCCCACAGCGACCCGTAATGCAGGGCCGTCTGCAGGAACTGCGCGAAGAAGAACGCCGCGCCCACGATCGAGCCGTACAGCAGGAACCCGGCGACGTTGCCCGCCGTGAACGGGCGGGACCGGAAGAACGCGAGCGGCAGCATGGGCTCGGCGGCCCGCCGTTCCCACGCCACGAAGGCGACCGCCAGCACCGCCCCGGCGACGAGCGGGCCGATGACAGCGGTCCGGCCCCAGCCGCCGGTGCCCTGCACCAGCCCCCACACAACGCCGAGCATGCCGCCGCCGGCGAGGACCAGCCCGGTGACGTCCAGCCGTGCCCGCGGTCCGCGGCTCTCCGGGATCCGCGCCAGCGCGAGCGGGATCGCGACCAGTCCGATCGGCACGTTCAGCCAGAAGATCCACTGCCAGGTCAGGCCCTGCACGACCGCGCCGCCGACGAGCGGGCCGGTCAGCGTGGCCAGGCCGGTGATGCCGCTGAACAGGCCCAGCGCCCTGGCGCGCCGCGCCGGCGGGAACGCGGTGCCCAGCAGCGCGAGCGCGAGCGGCATGATCATCGCCGACCCCGCGCCCTGCACCGCGCGGGCCGCGATCAGGGCTCCGGCGCTGGGCGCGAGCGCGCATGCCGCCGACGCGACGGTGAACAGCGCCAGGCCGATGGTGAACAGCCGCCGTCTGCCGAGCCGGTCGCCGAGCGCCGACGCGGTCAGCAGCAGGACGGCGAAGCTCAGGGTGTAGGCGTTGACCGTCCATTCCAGTTCGGCGATCGAGGCGTGCAGGGTGAGCCGGATCGCGCTCAGCGCCGTGGTCACCACGAGCATGTCGAGCATGACCATCCCGGCGGCGAGCGACGTCAGTGCGAGCACCCAGCGTTGTGCGCGGTCCATGGAAAACCTCCCAGGTATCGGTTCGCCGGTACCTACCCGGGAGGCCGGGAAAACTCATCGCCGCACTGGTCAGGGCTTGCGGGCCACCATGAGGTCGCGCAGGATCGCCTGGTCCACGCGGTGCGTGAAGTCGCCTGTCTCGCGGACCCGCAGGCCCGCGGCGGTGAGGATCTCCGCCACCTCGTCGCGCTTCGTCACGTGGGTGTTCCACGAGATGCCCAGCGCGCCACCGGGACGCAGCGTGCGTACCCACGCCGGCACGGCCTCGGCCAGCAGGTCGCGGGGGCTGCGGGACAGTTCGTCGGCGCGGTGGCTGCCGTGCTGCACCCCGTAGGGCGCGTCGGTGACGATCGCGTCCACCGAGGCGCCCTTCAGCAGACCGGCGCCGGCGAGCGTGTCGCAGTTGTAGTACGCGATGCGCCGCACCTCGCCCGCCTTGTACCGCTCCTTGGTCAGCCCGAACTCCAGTTCCAGCCGCCGGCCGAGCTTGACCTTGTTGCGGCGCAGCTGACCGGAGTCCGCGAGGTGCTTGATCCGTTTGCTCCGCAGCCACGTCTTGACGAACCGCTCGTAGGCCTCGAAATCGCGCCCGTCGCGGTCGACGCCGGTGGCGTCCAGGCCGTACATCATCGCCTGGTTGAGCGTGGTACCCCTGCCGCACAACGGATCCAGCACGTGCAGCGGTTGGCGCAGGAACGCTGTGGGGTCCGAAGTGGACAGCAGCGTGACGTTGAGCAGCAGCTTGGTGAACAGCTCGTTGGTCTTGCCCGCGTACTTCTGGATGGTGAGCAGGTCCGAGTCGAACTTGTCCAGCGGGGCGATCTCCACCGGGCGCAGCAGCCCGCCGGTCAGCTCGAACAGCGCGTACAGCGACGACAGGTTCGACAGCAGTGCGATGTCCTTTTCGGACAATGCCTCCGGCGTGGCGAACGTCAGGTAGGGGACACCGCCGAGGAGCCGCTCCCCGACCTCGGCCGGCGTGGTGCTCAGCGCCTCGCCGAAGACCGCCAGTTCGGCGCGCAGCAGCGCGGGCGCGGTGTCGGCGTACACCCGGTTGGCCGAGGGGTAGAGGAGGATTCCGTAGTCGAACATCGCAGAAGAGAATACTGGGCGCGAGGCGCCTCCGTCGCGTGCGGTGGTGCGCGACGGGTGGGGGTAGCTTGCCTCCTATGAGCCCTTCCTCGCCGCTGGACCTGCTGCGCGACGCCACCGACGTGACCCTGCTCGCGCACGTCCGCCCCGACGCCGACGCCCTCGGCAGCGCCCTCGCGCTCGGCCGCGCCCTGCACCAGCGGGGCGCCACCGTGCGCGTGTCGTTCGCGACCCCCGACGCGGCGGGGGTGGGGCCCCGTCAGGGGGCCGGAGACAGCGCGGTGCCGGAAAGCCTGCGCGGCCTCGACGCTGGGCACCTCGTCGTGCCCGCCGACCAGGTGCCCGCGACTTCCCCGCTGGTCATCTGCCTCGACACACCCGCACGGGCGCGGCTCGGCAGCCTCGCGGACCGGCTCGACACGGCGGGCGCGGTGCTCGTGGTCGACCACCACGCGTCGAACACGCGCTACGGCACCCACCATGTCGTGGACGACACCGCCGAGGCCACGGCGGTGCTGGTGCTGCGCCTGCTGGACGAACTGGGCGCACCGCTCGACGAGCCGATCGCGCGGTGCCTGTACGCGGGGCTCGTCACCGACACGAGTGGTTTCCGCCGTGCCACGCCCGCGACGCACCAGGCCGCGGCCCGGTTGCTGGAGGCCGGGGTCGACCCGGACAAGCTGGCGCGCGAGGTCGTCGACGACCATCCGTTCGCGTGGCTGCCGATGCTGGCGCGGGTGCTGGCCACCGCCACGCTCGAGCCGGACGCGGCGCAGGGATTCGGCCTGGTGCACGCCGTCGTGACGCTTGAGGACGCCGCCGACGTCCGGCTGGAGGAGGTCGAGGGCGTGGTCGACGTGGTCCGCTCGACCCGCGAGGCGGAGATCGCCGCCGTGCTCAAGCAGCAGGGGCCTGCCGAGTGGACGGTGTCGCTGCGCGCCATCGGCAAGATCGACGTGTCGGTCGCGGCGCGCAGCCTCGGCGGCGGCGGGCACCGGCTCGCGGCGGGCGCCACCGTCACCGGCACCGCCGGGGAGTGCCTGGCCGCCGTCCGCGCGGCACTGGAGGACGCCCCGCTGCTGTGACGGCGCCGTGACTGTCGGTGTGCCCCTTAGCCTGCGGGTGTGCAGATGACCACCGACCGGGTGCCCGCGAGGAAGGTGTTCGGGCTCGCCGTGCCCGCGCTGGGGGTGCTCGCCGCCGAGCCGCTGTACGTGCTGGTCGACACGGCGGTCGTCGGGCACCTCGGGGCGCTGCCGCTCGCGGGGCTGGCGCTGGGTGGCGTGGTCCTGTCGCAGATCTCCACGCAGCTGACGTTCCTGTCCTACGGCACCACGGCTCGCACCGCACGGCTGCACGGCGCGGGACGCCGCGCCGACGCCGTGAGCGAGGGCGTCCAGGCCACCTGGCTCGCGCTGACCGTGGGACTGGTCATCGTGCTGGCCGGGCAACTGCTCGCCGGGCCCATCGCGCGGGCGCTGTCGGGCAGCGACGAGATCGCCGCACAGGCCGTGTCCTGGCTGCGGATCGCCGTGTGCGGGGCGCCGCTGATCCTCGTCACCATGGCGGGCAACGGCTGGATGCGTGGCGTGCAGGACGCGGTGCGCCCGTTGCGTTTCGTGCTGCTGGGCAACGGCATTTCGGCCGTGCTGTGCCCGGTGCTGGTGTACGCGGCGGGCTGGGGGCTCGAAGGCTCGGCGGTCGCGAACGTCGCCGCGCAGGTCATTTCGGCGAGCCTGTTCCTGCGGGCCCTCGTCGCCGAGAAGGTGCCGCTGCGCCCGCGCATGGCGGTGATGCGCGCCCAGCTGAGCCTCGGGCGCGACCTGGTGCTGCGCAGTCTCGCGTTCCAGGCGTGCTTCGTCTCGGCCGCGGCGGTCGCCGCGCGCACGTCCACGGCCGCCGTGGGCGCGCACCAGATCGTGCTGCAGCTGTGGACGTTCCTGTCGCTGGTGCTCGACTCGGTCGCGATCGCCGCACAGTCGCTGGTCGGTGCGGCGCTGGGCGCGGGGGAGCGGCGGCAGGCGCGCGGGGTGGCGGCGCAGATCACCGGGTACGGCCTGATCTTCGGCTGCGTGCTGTGCGCGGTGTTCGCGGCCGTGTCGCAGGTGCTACCGCATGCGTTCACGTCCGACCCCGGTGTGCTGGCCGAGGTGCCGCACGCGTGGTGGTTCTTCGTCGTGATGCAACCGGTGGCCGGGGTGGTGTTCGCGCTCGACGGGGTGCTGCTCGGCGCGGGGGACGCCGCGTTCCTGCGCACCGCGACGCTGGCGGCGGCCGCGGCCGGGTTCCTGCCGCTGATCTGGATCTCGCTCAGCCAGGGCTGGGGGCTCGTCGGCATCTGGACGGGCCTGTCGGTGTTCATGCTGCTGCGGCTGGCCGCCGTGGTGCTGCGGTGGCGTTCCGGGGCGTGGGCGGTGACGGGCGCGGTGCGGTGAACGTGGTCAAGGCGAGCCGCCGGTCGTGGTTCATCTGGTCGGCCGCCGCCCTCGTCTACCTCCTGTCGGTCTTCCACCGCACGTCCTTCGGCGTGGCGGGCCTGGAAGCCGCCGGCCGCTTCGGCGTCGGTCCCGCCGCGCTCGGCACCTTCACCGTCCTGCAGGTCGGTGTGTACGCCGCGATGCAGATTCCGACCGGCGTGCTCGTGGACCGCTTCGGCCCGCGCCGCGTCCTCACCGCCGCCCTGTTGTTCCTCGGCCTCGGCCAGATCCTGCTCGCGCTCGCGCACTCCTACGCGCTCGGCCTCGTCGCGCGTGGTGTGCTCGGCTTCGGTGACGCGCTCACCTTCGTCAGCGTGCTGCGCCTGATCGCCGCGCACTTCCCGGGCCGCCAGTACGCGGTGGTCACGTCGTTCACCACCGCGATCGGCTACGTCGGCAACCTCGCCGCGACCGTCCCGCTCGCGCTGCTGCTGCGGGGTCCGGGCTGGATGCCGACGTTCCTCGTGGCCGGCCTCGTCACCGCGGTCTACTCGGCCGTCATCGCCGCGCGCGTCCGGGACACGCCCGCCGGAGCGGCCCCGAAGGCGGCACCGGCCGACCGGCGCGCCCTGGTGGGCCAGATCGCCGCGGCGTGGCGCGTGCCAGGCACCCGGCTCGGCTTCTGGGTGCACTTCTCGACGATGTTCGCGCCGAACGTGCTCACTCTGCTGTGGGGCGTGCCGTTCCTGGTGCGGGGCGAGGGCGTCGCGGCAGGCACCGCGAGCGCGCTGCTGACGGTGTTCGTGTTCGGCTCGATGGCGGGCGGCCCGCTGGTCGGCGGCCTGATCTCGGCGCGGCCGGGCTGGCGGATGCCGATGGTCGGCGGTTACCTCGGCGGTGCCGCGGCCGTGTGGGCGGTTCTGCTGAGCTGGCCCGGTCACCTCCCGCTCGCGGTGCTGATCCCGGCCTTCGCGTTCCTGTCACTGGGCGGCCCGGCGTCGATGATCGGTTTCGCGCTCGCACGGGACTACAACCCGCTGCACCGTGTCGGCACGGCGACCGGCGTCGTCAACGTCGGCGGGTTCGTGGCCACCACGATCACGGCGCTCGCGATCGGGGTGCTGCTGCAATGGACCGGCGACACGTTCCGGATCGCGCTGCTCGCCGTCGTGGCCGTGCTGACGCTCGGCACGTTCCGGATGCTGGTGTGGTGGCGTCGCGCCCGCGTGGAGTTGTTCGTCGCGCAGGCACGGGGCGAGGCGGTGCCGGTCCGGATCCGGCGCCATGTCTGGGATGCCCCGATCCCCGGCCCGGCCCGGCTCCCCGCCGCCGCATAAGGTGCCCGCGTGCAGAAAACGTCACCGCCGCCCGGACTTCTCGTCGTCGACAAGCCCCCGGGGATGACCTCGCACGACGTGGTCGCCCGCATCCGCCGCATCATGGGCACCCGCAAGGTGGGCCACGCGGGCACGCTCGACCCGATGGCGACGGGTGTGCTCGTGCTCGGCATCGAACGCGCGACGAAACTGCTCGGGCATCTCGCGCTGGACCGCAAGACCTACCTGGCCACGTTCTCCCTCGGCGCGGCGACCACCACCGACGACGTCGAGGGGGAGCGCCTTTCCACGGCGGACGCCGATGCCGTCGCCGCCGTTTCCGACGACGACATCGTGCGCGGGATCGCCGCGCTCACGGGCGAGATCGCCCAGGTGCCCAGCGCCGTGAGCGCGGTGAAGGTCGCGGGCAAACGCGCCTACGCGCGGGTGCGCGCGGGCGAGGACGTGTCGCTGCCGCCCCGCACGGTGACCGTGTACCGGTTCGACCTGCTCGCGACGCGCCACGAGGCCGGCCGGATCGAACTGGACGCCGTCATCGAATGTTCCTCGGGCACGTATGTGCGAGCGCTGGCCAGGGATCTGGGGAAGGCGCTCGGGATCGGCGGGCACCTGTCCGCGTTGCGGCGCACGACCGTCGGGCCGTTCACCCTCGCCACCGCGCGCACACTCGGGCAACTGGAGGAGAAGCCTGAGCTCTCGCACGACCTCAGCGCCGCGGTGGCGATGGCGTTCCCGCGGTACGACGTGGACGCCGCCACCGCACGGGCCGTCCAATATGGACAGCAGGTGCGGGCATCCGGAATCGAGGGCACGTACGGCGTGTTCGGCCCGGACGGGCGGGCGCTCGCCCTCGCGATCGACGCCGGTGGTGTGGCCCGCTCGGTCGTCGTCCTCGATCCCGCCTAAGGTGAGCACGTGCAGAGGTGGCGAGGGCTTGAAGATCTCCCCAGCGGCTGGGGCCGGTGCGTGGTCACCATCGGGGTGTTCGACGGGGTGCACCGCGGGCATCAGGCGCTGATCGCGAAGACCGTCGAGGTCGCGAAGCAGCGGAACCTGCCCAGCGTGATGCTGACGTTCGACCCGCACCCGTCCGAGGTCATCCGGCCGGGGAGCCACCCGGCGCAGCTCACCACGCTGCGCCGCAAGGCGGAGCTGGCGGAGGAACTGGGCATCGACGTGTTCGCCGTGCTGCCGTTCACCCCGGACGTGATGCGGCTGACCGCGCACGAGTTCGTGCACGAGATCCTGATCGACCGGCTGCACGCGGCGGCTGTGGTGGTGGGGCAGAACTTCACCTTCGGCGCGCAGGCGAAGGGCGACGTCGCGCTGCTGCAGGAACTCGGGCACCGTTTCGGGTTCGCCACCTACGGCGCCGAACTGCAGGGCCACGGCGCGGCAGCGGGCGACAACGCCGAGTTCACCTACTCCTCCACGTACGTGCGGTCCTGTATCGACGCGGGCGAGATGCGCGCGGCGGCCGAGGCGCTGGGCCGGCCGCACCGGCTCGAGGGCATCGTGGTGCGCGGCGACCGTCGCGGCCACCAGCTGGGCTACCCGACGGCGAACCTGTCCACACCGCGCTTCGCCGCGGTGCCCGCCGACGGCGTGTACGCGTGCTGGTTCGTCAAGGCCTCCGCCGCGCACCGCCGGCTGCCCTCGGCGGTCTCGGTCGGCACCAACCCGACGTTCTCCGGTCGCGAGCGCACGGTCGAGGCGTTCGTGCTCGACGTCGACGAGGACTTCTACGGCCAGTACGTCGCGCTGGACTTCGTGGACAAGCTGCGGGACCAGATCAAGTTCGCCTCCCCGGAGGAGCTCGTCGAGCAGATCGACGACGACGTCGTCCGGACGAGGCACATCCTGGGGACCGCCCGCTGACCGGGTTGCGTTTGCGAATCGCTGACCGAATCGCGCCCGTCCGTCCGGTCCCGCCTGGCAAGATGCAGGGCACCGGTGGTAGCCGGTCCTGATCGGGGAGTGAGACAGGGGAGCAGGGCAGACGTGGAGGACCACAAGATCGTCCAGCGCAACATCGCGCTGCAACGCGAGTGGTACGGCGAACCGCTGGGGGACAGGGTGCGCCGGCTGGTCGTGGCGTTCGACGTGTCGCAGGCCTACCTCGCGGAGGTGCTCGGCATCAGTGCCCCCATGCTCAGCCAGGTGATGAGCGGGCGGCGCGCCAAGATCGGCAACCCCGTCGTCCTCGCCCGGATGATCATGCTCGAGCGCAAGTGCCTGATCCCCGAGGTCGCGGCCGGCCGCAAGGAGGCCCTGCTGGCCGCGCTCGACGACGTCAAGGACTCCCGGCCCACCGTCGGCCGGGACAACATCCCCGTCGCGGACGACCGGGCGGTCGTCGCGGCGCTGCGGGAGATCGCCGAGGACGAGGACCTCGTCGAGGCGGCCAAACGGCTCGACGACGACTTTCCCGCGCTGGCGGACCTGCTGCGCCGGGCGGGCACACCGGGGTAGGCACATGCAGCTGTTCTCGGCCATCGTCCCGCCCGCCCACATCGTCGCCTCACTCGACCGCGAGCTGGCCGCGCTGCGCGCCGACGTGCACGGGCCCCGGTGGATCCGGCCCGAGCAGTGGCACGTCACCCTGGGCTTCTACGGCCAGGGCGGCGATCCGGACGAGCGCGCGGAGTGGCTGCGCGAAGCGCTGGACGGGCAGTTCGCGCCCGAGTTGTGGCTGGCGGGTGCGGGCACGTTCGCCAGGGTGCTGTACGTCGCCGTCTACAGCGAGGGCCTCACCGGACTGGCCACGGCCGCCGGCGCCGGCCACGACCGCCCGTACCTGCCGCACCTGACGGTGGCCCGCACCCGTGCAGAGGTGCCGCCCGAACTGCCGCGGCGGCTCGCCGGCTACGCGAGCGGCACCTGGACGGCGACCGAAGCGGTGCTGATGCGCAGCGATCCCGGCGAGGGCGGATCGCGGTACACGGTCGTGGCACGCTTCCCCCTCGTGTCCCGCCAGGCCGGTGGCAAACCTGCCTGATACCCTGAACAACTGGGTCCGGCTGCAGTCCGTGGCGGCCGCGACCGTCTCACCCGGCACGAACGTGTGCCCGGGCCGCACGGCACGAGAAACACAAGGAGAACACAGAGTGGCGTTGTCCACCGATGAGAAGAAGTCGATCCTCACCGAGTACGGCCTGCACGACTCGGACACCGGATCCCCCGAGGCGCAGGTGGCGCTGCTGACCAAGCGCATCATCGGCCTCACCGAGCACCTCAAGGTGCACAAGCACGACCACCACTCCCGTCGCGGGCTGCTGCTGCTCGTCGGCCGTCGCCGCCGGCTGCTCAACTACGTGATGAAGGTGGACATCGAACGGTATCGGTCGCTGATCCAGCGGCTCGGCCTCCGCCGATGACCCGGTACCGAGGGGGAGTGGCCACCCGGCTGCTCCCCCTCGGTCCATAAGTACCCACAGCAACAAAGAGGAAAGGCGCGCACGCGCGAGGAGTAGTCCGCCGGTCCTCGGTAGTGGCCTCCGGGTGTGGTCCCGGGGGCTTCGATCGAAGACCGGCCTCGTTCCCCGTGTGTCGCCAGACAGGTAAACGAGGAGAACCAGACTTATGACTGACGCAGGCGGATTCTCGGTGCACGAGACCGAAGCCGTGATCGACAATGGCAAGTTCGGCACCCGCACCGTCCGCTTCGAGACCGGGAGGCTGGCCCGTCAGGCCGCCGGGGCCGTCGTGGCCTACCTGGACGAAGAGACCATGCTGCTTTCGGCGACCACGGCGTCGAAGCACCCGAAGGAGCACTTCGACTTCTTCCCGCTGACCGTGGACGTCGAGGAGCGGATGTACGCCGCGGGCCGTATCCCCGGCGCGTTCTTCCGCCGGGAGGGCCGCCCCTCCACCGACGCGATCCTGACCTGCCGGCTGATCGACCGGCCGCTGCGCCCGTCCTTCGCCGACGGTCTGCGCAACGAGATCCAGGTCGTCATCACCGTGCAGAGCCTGCACCCGGACGACCCGTACGACGTGCTGGCGATCAACGCCGCGTCCGCCTCCACCCAGATCGCCGGGCTGCCGTTCTCGGGCCCGGTCGGCGGCGTGCGCGTGGCGCTGATCGACGGCCAGTGGGTCGCGTTCCCGACTTGGAGCCAGCTGGAGCAGGCCACCTTCAACATGGTGGTCGCCGGCCGCGTGGTCGGTGACGACGTCGCGATCATGATGGTCGAGGCCGAGGGCACCGAGCACACCCTGGACCTGATCGCCGGTGGCGCCGCGGCGCCCAATGAGCGGACCGTGGCCGAGGGCCTCGACGCGGCGAAGCCGTTCATCCGGGTGCTCTGCGAGGCGCAGCAGAAGCTGGCCGACGCGGCTGCCAAGCCGACCGGCGACTTCCCGCTGTTCCCGGCCTACCAGCAGGACGCCTACGACGCGGTCGCGGCCATCGCGACCGACGACCTGACCAAGGCGCTGACCATCGCGGGCAAGCAGGAGCGCGACAACGCCACGGACGAGGTCAAGGCCGCCGTACTGGCCAAGGTCGGTGTCGGCGACGGCGAGGCGTTCGAGGACCGTGACAAGGAGATCGGTGCCGCGTTCCGCGCGCTGACCAAGAAACTGATCCGGCAGCGGATCCTGCGCGACAAGGTCCGCATCGACGGCCGTGGCCTCACCGACATCCGCAGCCTGTCCGCCGAGGTCGGCGTGGTGCCGCGGGCGCACGGCTCGGCGCTGTTCGAGCGCGGCGAGACCCAGATCCTGGGTGTCACCACGCTGAACATGCTGCGCATGGAGCAGCAGATCGACTCGCTGTCGCCGGAGACGCACAAGCGCTACCTGCACCACTACAACTTCCCGCCGTTCTCCACCGGCGAGACCGGCCGCGTCGGCTCGCCGAAGCGCCGGGAGATCGGGCACGGCATGCTCGCCGAGCGCGCGCTGGTGCCGGTGCTGCCGAAGCGGGACGAGTTCCCGTACGCGATCCGGCAGGTCTCGGAGGCGCTGGGCTCCAACGGTTCCACGTCGATGGGCTCGGTCTGCGCGTCCACGATGGCGCTGTTCAACGCCGGCGTGCCGCTCAAGGCGCCGGTCGCGGGCATCGCGATGGGCCTGGTGTCCGACGAGGTGGACGGCAAGACGTCCTACGTCGCGCTGACCGACATCCTCGGCGCCGAGGACGCATTCGGCGACATGGACTTCAAGGTCGCGGGCACCAAGGACATCATCACGGCGCTGCAACTGGACACCAAGCTCGACGGCATCCCCAGTGATGTCCTGGGTGCGGCCCTCAACCAGGCCAAGGACGCCCGGCTGACGATCCTCGAGGTCATCGCCGAGGCCATCGACGGCCCGGACGAGATGAGCCCGTACGCGCCGCGCGTGTCCGTGGTGAAGATCCCGGTCGACAAGATTGGCGCGGTCATCGGCCCCAAGGGCGCGATGATCAACTCGATCCAGGACGACACCGGTGCCCAGATCACCATCGAGGACGACGGCACGATCTACGTCGGCGCCGAGGACGGCCCGTCCGCGCAGGCCGCGATCGACCGGATCAACGCGATCGCCAACCCGCAGATGCCGAAGGTGGGGGAGCGCTTCCTCGGCACGGTGGTGAAGACGGCCGCGTTCGGCGCGTTTGTCTCCCTGCTGCCGGGCAAGGACGGTCTGATCCACATCAGCAAGTTGGGCAGGGGCAAGCGCATCGCCA
>DASZUO010000308.1:0-46154 GCA_035547575.1 Amycolatopsis sp.
CCAGCGCGGGGTGGAAGCCGGCGCTGGTGTAGGCCTCGTCGTTCTCCAGTTGCTCGCTCCAGTCCGGGCCGGCGCCCTGCACCCCGGACAGCACGTAGGCGGGCGGCTGCGCGAACTCCTTCGCCCGCTCGGCGGACACCACGAGCAGCGCGCTCGCTCCGTCGTTCTCCCGCGAGCAGTCGTAGAGCCGCAACGGTTCGGCGATCCAGCGCGAGTCGGCGTACACCTCGGGGTCCAGCGGTTTCCCGTACGCCATCGCGTCGGGGTTCCGCTGGCCGTGCAGGTAGCAGACCTCGGTCAGCGCTTCCAGCGCGGACCGCGGCACGCCATCGGACTCCAGCATCCGCTGCGTGCGCAGGGCGCAGATCTGCGCGGGCGTCACGATGCCGTGCGCGGTGAGCAGCGGCGGGAAATGGCCCTTGCCATAGCTTTGCCGCCCGTCGTCGGCCTCGGTGATGCCGCGATACACCGCGACGCATTCGGCCTGCCCGGTCGCGAGGGCGGCGGCCGCCGCGTTGATGGCCGCGGCGACGCCCCCGCCGCCACCGCCCCAGACCATGGTCGACCACCGGACCTCGCGCACGCCCAGCGAGGCGCCGACCACGAGGCCCTCGTTCATGTCATTGGCGTAGGAGACGAACCCGTCGATGCCGCGCGGGTCCGCGCCCGCGTCGTCGCACGCGGCGAGGATCGCCTTAAGGATGAGCGTCAGCGCGGAATCCTCGCTGCCGCCGCGTTTGTGGTACCGCGGGCTGCCGATCCCGACGACAGCGGCGGCACCGCGAAAGCCTTGTGCTGCGGCCATGTCACGCCTCCCGGTTCAGTCGCCAGCGCAGTACTGGCCAGCCGCCGTCCGGCGCGGCCTCGAACTCGGCCGTGACCGGCTCTCCCGCGCGCGGATCCACGCCGTCCGCGTCGAGCAGGACCCCGAGCAGGCGCTTGCCGCCCGCGTGCGGCAGTTCGGCCAGCACGGTCACGAACGGCAGGTGACCGGAGAACTCCGGAGCGAACGGCTGCCACGTCCTGGTCCAGGAAAAGACCCGGCCGGCCGGCTCCACCGCCTGCCACGACACCTTGAAGCTGTGGCAGCGCGGGCAGATCGGACGTTTCGGCCAGATCCACTCGGCGCAGTCGTCGCACCGGGGGATGCGCAACTCGCCCTCCCGCAGCCCTTCCCAGTGCGGCGTGTCGCTGCCGTCCTCGGCCGGTCCGGTGCTGTTCATCCTCGGCGGCGTGGCCGGCAGGTTGCGGACCTGAGTGACCCGCCAGCCCTCCGGCAACCGGATCCAGCGCGAGCGCAGCACAGTCTGCGACCCGTCCGCCGCGGTGTAGCGGATGCGGGCGGCGAACAGGCCGCCCTGGTCGGGCCGCAGGTCGATCAGTTCGGACGACACGAGGTCCGTCGGCAGGTCGGCGGACGCGATCAGCTGCGCGACCCGGTCCGGCCGGAAGTCGGCAAGGACCGCCTTGTTGTCGCCCGCGGCGACGATGCGTCCGTGCCGCCCGGCGACCTCGACGAGATCGGCCGGGACTCCTGGGAACACGTTCTCCTCCACGATGCTCATCGGCCACTCCAGCGCGGCGCGCGCTTCTCCGCGAACGCGCGCGGTCCTTCACGCGAGTCCTCCGAGCGCATGACGGCGCGGGCGGCCTGCTCGTTGAGCCGCCAGATCTCCTCGCCCCATTCCGAGCCCGCCTCACGGCTCTCGTGCATGACACGCTTGGTCTCCCGGACCGACACGGGAGCATTGGCGGCGATCGTCTCGGCGAGTTCCAGGGCCACTTCGAGGGCCTTTCCCTGCGGCGCGGTCCGGTTCACGAGACCGAGTTCGGCCGCCCTCGCCGCCGTGATCGGCTGCCCGGTCAAGCCGATCTCCAGCGCGATCTTCATGGGCACCAGGCGCGGGAGCCGGAGGACGCCGCCCGCGGCGGCGAGCAGGCCACGCCGGACCTCGGGCAGGCCCAGTTCGGCCGTCTCGTCCACCACCGCGAGGTCACACGCCAGCACGATCTCCGTGCCGCCGCCGAGGGCGAACCCGTTGACGGCGGCGATGGTCGGCGTCGCGACCCAGTGCCGGACGATCCCGGCGAATCCCCATTCGGGGTGTTCGGGCGGATCGATGGGGCGTCGCAGCGCGACCTCCGTGAGATCGGCACCGGCGCAGAACGCCCGCCCCGCACCCGTGATGACCACGGCGCGAACGTCCGGGTCGGCATCCGCCTCCTCGAGCGCGTTGCCCGCCGCGGTGGCCAGTTCGGCGTCGACGGCGTTGAGCGCCCCGGGACGGTTCAACGTCACGATGCCGACCTGGCCGCGGCGCTCGTACAAGGCGGGCGTCGTTGTCACGTCTTCTCCTCAGTGGGCGAGCAGCTTCTGGACTTCGCGGTAGAACACCTGGTTGCCGGTCTCGTTGCGGCCGTACAGCATCGGGCCCGCGTCCTCGCTGAACATCGCCACCTGCGAGCTGCGCAGCAGCGGGAAATCCTCCTGGTGTAGCACATCCAGCAGGATCTGCCAGTTCTTCTCCCAGCGGCGCGTCCACTTCTCCTTGTCGAACGGGGTGGACTCCAGCGGCGGCACGAGCACCCGCATCTCCATCCAGCACCGGCCGGGATCGCGGGGATGCGGGCGGAAGGTCAGCAGTTCGAAATGGTCATCCGGCAGCCGCAGCAGGGTGCTGTTCGGCAGCAGGAAATGGCTTTCGGTGACGTGCCGGGCCAGGCTCTCCTCGCCGGGGTCCTCGTCGATCCAGCGGTCGATCGTCTTGCGCGGCGCGAGCCAGCGCGCGTGCCTGCCGAAGTCCTCGAAGGCGTAGACGTTCGTGTGGACGATCTTGCCGGCGGTGTTCGGGTGCGCGTACTGGATGTGGTATCCGTCGACGAAAGCGTCCTGCATGACCTTCCAGTTGACCGGCTCGTCGAAACCCTCCCAGCGGAACGACACGAGCTCGTCCAGGTGATAACCGGCCATGATCCGGTCCACCTCCGGGCCCAGCCAGGACTCGACGTCGATCTCGGCGCCCGCCCGGTCGACCAGCCAGATGAAACCATGCCGCTCCTGCACGGGCAGCTCGATCAGGCCGAACTTGTCGTGGTCGAACTCGCCGACCGTGTTCTCCCGGGTGATCGTGCGCAGCGTGCCGTCGGTGTCGTAGGACCAGCGGTGATATCCACACGAGAACAGCCGGCACTTGCCCTCGGACTGCTCCTCCAACAGCGCGCCGCGGTGACGGCACTGGTTGACGAACGCCTTCACGCCGCCGTCGCGCTGCCGCACGACGATCACGTTGTTGCGCGGCATGCGAACGGTACGGAAATCGTTCGGCCGCGGGATTTCCGAGCCGTGGGCCACAATCGAGGGCACGCGGCCGAAGATCAGGTCGCGTTCACGCTTGGCGACCGCCGGATCGGTGAACTCCTCCGGCCCGAACTCCACGATGCCATCGAACTGATCGGTGGTCCCATCCCGCAGGTGGGTCAGCAGGCGACGGATTCGGCTCTCGCGCTCGACGTCGTATTCGGACACGACACCTCCCATCCTAGAACGATTATCTTAAGTCATTAGGTTTATTGCTTCAAGCGCGCTGCAGCGGGACGCGGAAACACAGATCGGTCTGGTCGTGGTGGAACCCGAGCAGGCGACAGGTGCGCACCAGGTCGTCGCCGACCGCGTTCACCAGCATGTCGACCTCCCGCGCACCCTCCTCGGTCAAACGGTCGACCGCGCGGGACAGCAGCGCTGCCCGCACCGCGTGCCCGTCCGCGCCGGGCGCCAGGCCCAGCGCGTGGATCGTGCCCAGCTCCGCGGCTTCGCCACCGGGCGATCCCGGACCGTTCAGCGCCACGAAACCGGCAGCGGCTCGGCTGCTGTCCTTCGCCACGAGCACCTCGGCATCGCGTGGTCCCAGGGGCGCGAGCCACCCCGTGCTCGCCCGGACCAGCTCGTCCCGTTCCCACTCGGACCCGACTCGTTCCACCGTGATGCCGTGCACGTCCCACGGAAGCCGGTCGCGGGCCTTGCCGGGACGCACAATGCGCCACACGCTGCGCTCGATATCGGCGTGGAACCGCCGCGCCATCCGCTCGGCCGCCGGATGCGAACCACGGGCCCAGGTGCGCAGGGAGGTCGCCCCCGTACCGGCCCAGCCGCCGTCCGCGCTCACTCCGAAACCCAGCTCTTCCAGCAGAAGCGTGCCGACGCCCAGCGACCGGAAATCGGGATGCACCAGGAGTTCGAGCACACCGTCACCGTCCGGGCCCGCACACACACGCAGGAAGGCCACGGCACACTTGCGACCGGGCGATACCGCACCCACGTCCCGCGTCATCCATGCGACGAGTTCGCGTGTCCTGGCCTCACCGCCGGGACCCGGATCGAGCATCGGCGGCCGGGCGGAGAACCCCTGTTCCGCGTCGAGCTCGGCGGCCACCTCGAGCAGCTGCGCGACTTCCGGGTGCTCGCACCAGGAATCCGCCCATTCGTAGGTGATCATCGGACTCCATCCGGCCATCCGGTACCGTCCTCGCGCACGGCGACGGAGGTGCCGGCCACGTCGTCGGCAACCAGCGTCGAGAGGACTTCGGGCTCCCGGTTCACCGCGAGCGTCCTCGCCCCGTCCGGCGTGCGGACCGCCAGGAATCCCGCCTCCGGTGCGCCACCGCGATCGTGCACGACCGTCCACGACTCGAGCGTTCCCTTGCCCTGCCACGAATCCAGTGCACGCGTCGACGGTTCGCGGTCGACGTCGGCCTGCACATTGTCCGACCGGAACCCCGCCGGCGGCGGCTCGGTGCCGTACACCCCCAGCGCGTGCTTGGTCAGATAGCCGCCGTTCGCCGTGATCAGGCCCAGCCGCCCGGCGTCGCGCAGCACGGTGATCATGGTCGCGATCGAGTGCGTGACGTAGTTGTTCCACGGCCCGCCCGCGAACGTCAGCCCGCCCGTGATGGTCAGCGGCCGCGCGGCATCGTCGACCGGCAGCCCCAGTTCCGCCGCCGCGACCTGCACCGCGGCCGGGAAGCACGAGTAGATGTCGATCGGTCCGAGGTCCTCGGCGCGCGCTCCGGCGAGGCTCAACGCGCGGTGCCCGGCGATCCTGATCGCGGGCGAGGCGTGCAGCGCCTGCCGTTCGGCGATCGCGTAGGTGTCATGCGCCTCGGCGGCGGCCCACGGGAAAATCCAGTTCTCCCGCGGCACGCCGGCGCGCTCCGCGGCGGCCACCGAGCACACGAGCACCGCCGCCCCCTGCTCGACCATGTTGTTGGAGTTCAGCAGCTTCGGGTAGGGCCAGGAGATCCACCGGTTCGACGGCGAGGGCACGACGATCTCCTCGGCGCTGTACGCCCGCGTTGTCCACGCGTGCGGGTTGCGCGCGGCGACCTCGCTGAACCGCGACCACAGCTCGCCGCAATGCTTGAGATGCTGGTCTACGCCCCGCCCCGCGGCGATCCGCAGCGACTGCTCGAACAGCGGATACACCGAGGACGGCCGGTCGAGACCGATACGCAGCTCACCGTCGCCGAGCAGCGGCTCGGCCGCGCCGAGCACGGGCGCCCTGGTCACCGACTCGTCCTGAACCGTCCAGTCGGGCCTGCGCCCCTCGGCGCGCAGCCGCATCCTGGTCCGCCAGGCTTCGGCGCCGCCGACCAGCACCACGTCGGCACGGCCCGCGGCGATGTCCAGCGCCGCGCCGCTGACGAGTTCCTGCGGATTGTTGCCCCCGTCCCCGGTATAGGCGGTGTGCCGGGGACTCGCTCCGAGTTCGGCCGCCACCAGCCTGCCGGGATCGCGATAACGCCACGAGAGCATCCGGACCAGGCGCACCGAGTCGAGGGCACGAAGCAGGCCGCGGCCACCGGAGTCCGCCTCGGCCGCACGCGCGGCTTCGGCGATCAGCGCCACCGGTTCGCGTTCGGGCTCGCCGTCCCGGCGGTTCAGCTGGCCGCCGCCGACCAGGACCGGAGTACGCGGGTCCAGCGACATCGACGGGTCCTCTCACTCATTTCTTATCTAAGGGCATTAGGTATATCACAGATCGAGCCGCAACCGGGGTGTCCTGCTGCGCGAAACACACACGAACATGCAGTCGTTGCAGGCTCGCTCCTCATCGGTCAGCACGGAGTCACGGTGGTCCGGGATCCCGTCGAGAACACCCGTCTCGCAGGTGCCGCAGATGCCCTCCTGGCACGAGACCGGGACGTCGATCCCGGCCCCGTGGAGCACGTCGACCACGCTGCGGTCCTCGGCAACGGTGAGCGTCCGACCGGTGCGCGCCAGCTCGATCTCGAACGACGTGGAGGCGCCGGCGTCGTCCTGCGCGATGGCACTGAAGCGTTCAAGGTGCAGCACGCCGGACGGGCACCGCTGTTGGACCGCGCCGAGCAGCGGTTCCGGACCGCAGCAGTACACGCTCGTCCCACCCGGCAGCCCGCCGAGTTCCGCGTCGAGGTCGATCAGCCCGGCCTCGTCCTGCGGCCACAGGCACACCCGCCGGCCATGCCTGGCCACGAGCTCCTCGTGGAACGCCATCGACGAACGCGACCGCCCGCCGTAGACAAGGCGCCACGGCCGGCCCGACGCCTCGGCCCGCCGCACCATCGCCAGAATCGGCGTGATGCCGATCCCGCCCGCGATGAACAGGTACCGTTCCGCCGCCACCAGCGCGAAGTGGTTACGCGGGCCCCGCACCACGACGATGTCGCCCTCGTCCAGCTCGTCGTGCACACGCGCCGAGCCGCCGCGCCCGTCTGGCTCGCGCAGCACCGCGATCTCATAGCGCGACCGGTCCGAGGGATCACCACACAGGGAGTACTGGCGGACCAGGCCGTCGGCGAGCTCCAGATCGATGTGCGCGCCGGGCTCCCATTCGGGAAGGTCGACTCCGGCGGGGTCGACAAGGACCAGGAACGCGACCGCGTCCGCGATCGCGTCCTTCTTCGCGACCTTCAGCTCGAGGCGGTGTTCGGTGGACTTCACAATGACGCTTCGCCTTCTGATTATCGAGCGCTGAGTTATACGGATTCTAGCCTAAAGCCAGTAGGTTTATCCACGAAAGCCGGCGTGATACGACACACGAGAACCTGGTTGTCTCACCGAGCGGGCCTCACGATCGAGGGGCGCGGCGTCACGCTCGCGGCCGATCGGTGGACGCCCTCCGACCCGCGACGGGGCACTGTGCTGCTCCTGCACGGCGGCGGGCAGACCCGTCATTCGTGGCAGCAGACCGGCGTGCGGCTCGCGTCCTACGGCTGGACCGCGATCTCGGTGGACGCGCGTGGGCACGGCGACAGCGGCTGGGCCGCCAACGCCGACTACAGCCAGGACGCGATGATCGCCGACCTGCGCGCGGTCACGGCCACGCTCGCCGAGCCGCCCGTGCTCGTCGGCGCGTCGACGGGCGGCATGACCACCCTGCGGGCCCAGGGCAAGGACCCCGGACTCGCCCGCGGGCTCGTCCTGGTCGACGTGACGGCCCGCATCGAGCCGGAGGGCAGCGCGGAGATCACCGCGTTCATGCGCTCCGGCATGGGTGGCTTCGACTCGCTGGACCAGGCCGCGGAAGCCGTCATGGCCTACAACCCGCACCGCAAGCGCCCACCGCGTCCGGAGGGGCTGCGCAAGAACCTGCGCGAACGCGACGGTCGCTGGTACTGGCACTGGGATCCGCGGTTCCTCGGCCGGCGCGGCGAGGGCAGGTCGGCGGTACAGACGGCCCGCGAGCTCACCGGGCGTGCCACGGCCGCCGCGCGCGCCATCCGGGTACCGGCGCTGCTCGTGCGAGGCGGCGAATCGCGGATCGTGAGCCCGGAGAGCGCGCGTGAGCTGCTCACCCTGATCCCGCAGGCGCGCACGATCGACGTCCAGGGTGTCGGCCACATGGTCGCCGGCGACGACAACGACGTGTTCGCGCAGGGCCTGCTCGGCTTCCTCGACGAGTACGTGCCGGGCTGACCACCCGGCGTCCCGGGACGGTTTCCCCGGCAGGCCGGTGCGCTCAGCCGGTGACACCGTCGATGTCCCGCGCGAGCTGCCGGTGCAGGTGCTGGCAGGACTGCTCGTTTCGGCCGTAGCGGTAGTACCCGTCGGGGCAGGCCTTGGAGTTCTCCTGGATGGTCTGTTCCATGGGCCAGTCCTCTTCGCCGGCGGCCTGTTCCAGGATCGACCAGCTCTTGTTCAGCCGCGCACGCATGTCGTCGTCGAGGATCCCGGGACGCACCAGGAAGCGGATGTTCGTCGTGGAGCGGCAGGGGTTGTCCACGTCGGGCCACACCGCCCAGAACTCGACGTGGTCCGGCGCCGCGATGACCATCGAGTTCGGGTAGATGAACATGTTGCTGCCGATGTACTTCCACAGCCCGTCGACCGGCTCGTCGGCTTTGACCAGCTTCGTCATCTTGCGGCGCGGGCTGAACGACTGCCCGTGCCGCCCGTAGCTCTCCCACGCGCTGGTATTCGTCTCGATCAGCGTGCCGACGCCGGTGGGGTGCAGGAACTTCGGGTGCAGCACGTCGATCGCCCCGTCGAGCACGATCTTCCAGTTGATGTCCAGGGTGAACGAGCGATCGAGGAAGATCTCGCACTCCTCGAGGGAGAACGCCTCGAGCTGCCGCCCCGCCCGCGGGCCGAGGTAGTCGATGACGTCGTTCTCGCCTGAGAAGTCGATCCAGACGAAGCCGTAGGCCTCCTGTGCCCTGACCGTGTTGAGCCCGCCGGCCTGGTGGTCGATCGGGTCGAAGAACTCCTCGTACGGCACGTGCCGCAGCTCGCCGGTGTCCCGGCTGTAGGTCCAGCCGTGGTACTGGCACATGAACACGCGCTTGCTGCCGCACGCCTCGTATTCGACCCGGCCGCCGCGGTGCCGGCACATGTTGACGTAGGCGGCGACGGTCTCATGGGAACGCCGGACAATGATCAGCGGAATACCGAGCACCTCTCGCGTGATGAACGCGCCGGGAGTGGCGATCTCCGACCCGTGCGCCACGATCACCGGCACCCGCTTGATCGCGGCCCGCTCCGCGGCCGCCCGTTCCTCGCTCACGAAATGTGAGATCGGCACGTGGAGATCCGACGGAGCCAGGTCGGTCGTGTCGTTTCGCAGGTGACCGGTCAGCCGGGCAGCCACGTCCTCGTTGAGCACACTCACACTGGACTCCTCGTCGTGGTGGATTTCTGGAAGTATGCGTACATGAGACAGACATTGTCTAGTGTCTCACGTGAACATGTGTCATACTCCCTCCATTCGCTGAGCCCGGAAAGAGCTCTCCCACCGCTTCCGGGCCGGAAAGGACACGATGAGCGGTTACTCGCTGCTCTCCGGGATCCGGGTACTCGAGGTGGCGCAGCTCGCGCCGTCGTCGGTCGGCGGTCATCTGGCGGATCTCGGCGCGGAAGTGCTCAAAGTGGAATCCGGTGCCGGCGATCCGGTGCGCACCGGCGGCGCGCTCGCCGTCGGAGGCCCGGACGGTCCCGCTTTCCTGCACCTGCGCTGGAATCGCGGCAAGAAGAGCCTCCGGCTCGATTTGCGTGACGAAGCGGGCAAGGCCGCGTTCCGCGATCTGGCGCGCCACTGCGATGTCGTCATCGAGGGCACGCGCGCCGGATACCTGGACTGGCTCGGGCTCGGCCACGAGGTCCTCGCCGAGGCCAACCCGCGCCTGGTCTTCTGCCAGGTATCAGGACTCGGCACCGAGGGCCCGTACCGGCACCTCGGCTCGGGTGGCCCGGTGTTCGACGCCTACGCCGGACTGCGCGAGGTCAGCACGCCCGCCACCCCGCCCGCCGAGGGCATGGCGGGGTCCACCACACCGCCGATCGCCATGTACGCACTGGGTGCCTTGGGTGCGATGGGCATCCTCGCCGCGGTGCTGCACGCCCGCGACACCGGCAGGGGAACCACGCTGTCCGTCGCGGGTATCGACGTCGCGACCAGCTGGCTCCCGGACGGCGTCGACGCCCGGCTCAACGCGCACCGCACCGTGCCAAGGCCCGGCTGGCTACCGGATGGCCGCCTGCCCGACTGGCCGCGCCTGGAGGCCTACCGGACCAGCGACGGCGCCGCCGTCCTGTTCGGCGCGCACGTCGAGAAGTTCTGGCGCAACTTCTGCGACGCGGTGGGCAGGCCGGAGCTGGCCGAGATCGACCTCACCACCGCCGACGAGGGTGCCGCCGGACGCGCCGAGCACGTCTGGCGCGAACTGCGCACGATCTTCGCGTCGCGGACCAGGGCCGAATGGATCGAGCTGTTCTGCGAACACGACATCGCGGGCGGGCCCGTGAACTCGTTCGACGACGTACTCGCCGATCCGCATTTCCGCGCGCGGCCCACCACCTACTCCACGGGCGACGACGCCACCGGCACGCTGGAGATGCTCGTGTCACCGGTGCGCCTGAACGGCCCGGACTTCGCTCCCGGCATGCCGCCCGAGCTGGGCGCCGACACCTACGACGTGCTCCGGCAGGTCGCCGGATACGACCACGACACCGCCGCGAAGTACTGACCCGCCCACCAGCCCCGATCGCCCGACGAGGAGCGAGACATGAACATCAACGATCTGGTCCGCTACTGGGGCCGGACCCGGCCCGAGCACCCGGCCATCATCTTCGGCGGGACGATCCAGACGTGGGGCGAGCTGGACGCGGTCTCCGACGCGCTGGCACGCGGGCTCGCCGAGCGGGGTGTGCGCAAGGGTGACCGCGTGGGCATCCTGATGAAGAACCGCCCCGAGGTGGCGTGGACGATGCTGGCCACGGTCAAGCTGGGCGCCATCAGCGTGCCGCTGAACTTCCGCTTGCTGGGCAAGGAACTCCAGCCGATGCTGGAGGACGCCACGCCGAAGGTCGTGGTCACCGAAGCCGAGCTGGCGGGCCTGCTGGAGCCCGGGCACGACGCGCTGGGCTTCGACATCTTCGCCACCGATACGAGTGACCTCCCGTCGTTCGAGCAGCTTCTCGTCCACAGTGGACCGACACCGGCGGTCGAGCCGGCCGACGAGGATCCGGCGTTCATCTGCTACACCTCGGGCACCACCGGAGTGCAGAAGGGCGCGCTGCTCACCCATCGCAGCATCCTCTCGGTCGGCCAGTCGGCCGCGGTCGCGCACGGGCTGACGTGGCGGGACCGGGTTCTCGCGGCGGCGCCGCTCGTCTACACCGGGTCCGGCATCTCGGTGTTCATGCAGTTCGTCGTCTACCCCGGCGCGACGATGGTGCTGCTGCGCGACTTCGATGCCGAACTCGGCCTGGCCGCGATGATCGAGCACCAGGTGACCGCCTCGACAATGGTGCCGGTCATCTGGGAGCGCATGGCGCGGCTGCCGGGTTTCAGCGAGAAGCGCCTGGCGAACTTCACCTTCGCCGGCGCGGGCGGCGCCCCGGTGCGGGCAGACCTGCTGGAGGCTTTCCGCGTCCGGGGCATCCCGCTCACCCAGGTGTACGGGCTGACCGAGGCTTCCGGGCTGGCTGCGGCGATGCGCTACGAGGACGCGCTCACGCACCCGGGTTTCGCGGGCCTGCCCCTGATCGGCACGCGCATCCGGATCGGCGACGAGAACGGGAAGGCGCTGCCGGCGGGCGAGGTCGGCGAGGTCATGGTCGCGGGCCCGCACGTCATGCACTCCTACTGGAACCGCCCGAAGGAGACCGCGGCCGCCATCCAGCACGGCTGGCTGCGCACCGGGGACCTGGGGCTGCAGGACGCGGACGGTTTCCTCAAACTCGTGGACCGCAGCAAGGATCTGGTGATCTCCGGCGGGCTCAACGTGTACCCCGCCGAGATCGAGAAGGCACTCGCGGGCACCCAGGGCGTGCTCGAACTCGCCGTGATCGGCGTGCCCGACGACACGTGGGGCGAGGTGCCGATGGTCGTCTTCCGCACCGAGCAGGACGTGCCCACTGTCCGTGACCGGCTCGCCGCCGCCGCGGCGGCGAACCTGGCGCGGTTCAAGCAGCCGAAGTACGCGATCGGCTCGACCGAGCCGCTGCCCCGCACGTTCTCGGGCAAGCTGGCGAAACCCCTGCTCCGCGAACGTTTTCCGGCCGCCCCGGAGAATTCGGCACTACCTCGCGAACACTGACCCTTTCCCAGCTAAAGACATAAGGTTATGCTGGACCATATTGACTTAGCGACCGTTAAGCAGGAGTTTCCGGGTGAGTACCCAGCGAGTCACGCTGTTCGTCGATGGCAGGTGGACAGAGTCCTCGGCTGACGACACCATCGAGGTGTTCGAGGCCGCGACGGGGCAGACGCTCGGCGTCGCCAGCGTCGGGACCGCGCACGACATCGACCGCGCCGTCACGGCCGCGCGGCGTGCTCTGGACGGGCCGTGGGGCAAGGCGTCACCGGAGGAACGCGCGGCCACCATCGCCAGGTTCGCCGAGGCGCTCAAGGCGCGCGGCAAGGAGACCTCCGCGTTGGTGAGCCGCGAGAACGGGATGCCGATCTCACTGTCGCGTGCCGTCAACGGGTTCGCCCCTTCGGCGATCATCGGCTACTACGGGGGTCTCGCGGCGAAGACCGCCCGTGAGGAGACGCGGCCGGGAATGGCGGGTGAGACGCTGGTGCGGCGCGAGCCGGTCGGCGTGGTCGGCGCCATCGTGCCGTGGAACTACCCCCAGGCGCTGGCCGCCATGAAGATCGGGCCCGCGCTGGCGGCGGGATGCACCGTGGTGCTGAAGTCCTCGCCCGAAGCCGCGCTCGACGCGGCCGCCTTCGCCGACGCGGCCGTGGCGGCGGACCTGCCGCCGGGCGTGCTCAACATCGTGCCGGGCGGGCGCGAGACGGGGCAGGCACTCGTCGATCACCCCGGCGTCGACAAGATCGCGTTCACCGGCTCCACCGCGGCCGGCCGCGCGATCGCCGCGCGCTGCGGTGAGCTGCTGCGGCCCGTCACCCTGGAGCTGGGCGGGAAATCGGCCGCGATCGTCCTGCCCGACGCGGACCTCGACACGTTCACCCGCGGGCTCCCGGAGGTTTCCTTCGTCAACAACGGCCAGACCTGCCACGCGTGCACCCGCGTCCTCGCTCCCGCGTCGCGCTACGCCGAGATCGTCGAAGCCGTCACGGAGGCGGCCCGCTCGCTCGAGGTCGGGGACCCGCTCGACAAGCAGACCGCCATCGGCCCGCTCGTCAGCCGTGCCCAGCGGGACCGGGTGCTTGGCTACGTCGAGGCCGGCCGGGCCGCCGGAGCACGCCTGACGACCGGCGGCGGCATTCCGGCGGGCCGGGATTCCGGCTGGTTCGTCGAGCCGACGATCTTCGCCGACGTCGACAACGCCGGCGTCATCGCCCGCGAGGAGATCTTCGGGCCGGTGCTGTCGGTGATCCGCTACGACGGGATCGACGACGCCATCCGGATCGCGAACGACAGCGACTACGGCCTCGGCGGCACCGTGTGGACCACCGACGAGGAGCAGGGCCGCGAGATCGCACGCCAGGTGCAGTCCGGCACGGTCGGGGTCAACACGTACGGCATCGACATGGGCGCCCCGTTCGGCGGGGTGAAGGCGAGCGGGCTCGGCCGCGAGATGGGACCCGAGGGACTGGCGCCGTACTTCTCGCTGAAATCGATCTACACGACCGTGAAATCGGCTTAGGAGCGTCATGGCAGCCTCGGTGGTATCCGCCTTGCGTTGGTGGGCACGGACAAAGGGGGACCAGACCGCGCTGATCGTCGCGGAGGACGAGGTGTCCTACGCGGCCCTGGAGACCTGGACGAGCCGGTTCGCCCGCCGGCTGGCGGACGCGGGCGTCGCTCCGGGCGACCGGGTGGGCCTGCTCGGCGGGAACTCCCTGCACTGGTGCGTCGCAGCGCTGGCCATCCTCAAGACGGGAGCGGTGCTCGTTCCGCTCAACCCGAGGCTGGTGGCCGCCGAGCTGCGGAAGATCCTCACCGACGCCGGCGCCGACCTCGTCGTCGCCGACGAACCGGGGCTCGCGGTGCTGCCCGCGGTCCAGGCGGACATGCCGGCGCTCGCCACGCGGTCTCTTGCCGAGGTGGCCGAGATCCGCGACGGCGCCGACGAACACTTCGTCGTCGACATCGATCCCGCGGACCCGTCCATCGTGCTGTTCACCAGCGGCACCACCGGCTTGTCCAAGGGCGTCATCTGCACCAACCAGACCCTGCTGAACATCGCCTTCGAACTGACGCTCACCGAGGAAGGGCTACGGCCGGGCGCGCGAAGCCTGCTCGTGCTGCCGCTGGCCTTCACGCCCGGCCTCGTCACGGGGCTGTGCACGACGACGGTGCTGGGTGGCACGCTCGTGATCGAGCCCAGTTTCGACCCCGGCCGCGCGGTGCGGCTGCTCGAACAGCACCGCATCACCACGATCTTCGGCGTACCACTGATCTTCGAGTCGATGGCCAAGTCACCGGAGTTCGAGCGGGCCGATCTGTCCTCGATCAAATCCGCCATCACCGGCGGGGCCCCGGTACCGGTGCCGCTGCTGCGGGCGTGGGGCGCGAAGGGCGTGGCGCTGCGGCAGATCTACGGCATGACCGAGGTCGGCGGAGTGGCCACGAGCACCCGGCCGGAGGACGCGGCCGAGCATCCCGGCACGTGCGGAACCGGCTCGGTGTTCACCGAGTTCAAGGTGATCCGCGAGGACGGCTCCCTGTGCGATCCGGACGAGCCGGGAGAGGTCGTGCTGCGCGGCCCCGGCGTCACGCCTGGCTACTGGCAGGACGAGGAGAACACCGCGCGGGCCCTGCGCGACGGCTGGCTCTACAGCGGCGATCTCGGCGTCGTGGACGCCGAGGGCAGGCTGAGGTTCGTCGACCGGATGAAGGACCTGATCATTTCCGGGGGCATCAACATCTCCCCCGTCGAGATCGAGCAGGTGATCAGCGGCATCAAGGGCGTCGAGGAGGTCGCGGTGATCAGCGCGAAGGACGAGAAGTTCGGCGAGACACCCGCGGCCATCCTGGTCACCTCCGGACCGCACGACGCCCACTCCGTCGTCGAGCACTGCGGCCGGGAACTGGCCGACTTCAAGGTGCCGCGCTACGTCGTGTTCCGCGACGAGCCGCTGCCCCGGCTACCCAGCGGAAAGCTCGCGAAGGTGGCCATCCGCCGCGAGTACACCGACATCCCCGCCACGTACGGCAAGGTCCGCTGAACCGGGCGAGAGTGAGGTCCACCCGTGGCTCATGTGGTCACCCAGTCGTGCTGCAACGACGCGACATGCGTGTCCGTGTGCCCCGTCAACTGCATCCATCCGGCACCGGATGAGCCGGGCTACGGCACCGCCGAGATGCTCCACATCGACCCGGCGACGTGCATCGACTGCGGCGCCTGCGTCGACGTGTGTCCCGTCGACGCGATCAAGGCAGGTTACGAGCTGACGCCGGAGACGGTCCGATACCGGGAGATCAACGCCCGATACTTCAGTGATCCCCGGCACCGTGACTACGCACCGGAACCGGTGGACCGTGCTCGCGCCGGCGTGGCTGCCCGGTTGCGGGTCGCGATCGTGGGCTCCGGCCCCTCCGCGTGCTACGCCGCCGAGGACCTGCTGACCCGCGGCGCGGAGGTCACCATGGTCGAACGGCTGCTCACGCCGTGGGGCCTTGTCCGGTTCGGTGTAGCACCGGATCACCCCCACACCAAGCAGGTCACGCGCCTGTTCACCCGTACCGCGGCGCGCGAACGGCTTACCCTCCACCTGGGTGTCGAGGTCGGTAAGGACATCACGCACGAGGAACTGCTGGCTCACCACCACGGGGTGATCTACGCCGTGGGCGCGGCGGGAGACCGCAAGCTCGGCGTGGCCGGCGAGGACCTGGCGGGCTGTCACTCCGCGACCGGGTTCGTCGCCTGGTACAACGGCCATCCCGACTTCCGGCACGCGCGCTTCGATCTCTCCGGCAGGCGAGCGGTCGTGGTGGGCAACGGCAACGTCGCGCTCGATGTCGCGCGGATCCTCGTGTCGGACGTGGACACGCTCGCGCGCACCGATATCGCCGACCACGCGTTGGAAGCGCTTGCGGGCAGCGGTATCGAGGAGGTCGTCGTGCTCGGGCGCCGGGGCCCGGAACAGGCCGCGTACACCACGCCCGAGCTACTGGCACTCGGCGATCTGTCCGATGTGGACATCGTTGCCGAAGGGCCGCTGGAGGGTTCCGGGCTGAAGGTCGAGATCGTGCGCGAGCTGGCCTCCCGGCCGCGGCGCGGGAAACGGCGGATCGTGCTGCGCTACCTGGCTTCCCTGGTCGAGATCTTTGGTGAGGGCCGGGTCACCGGCATCAGGCTCGGCCGCAACGAGCTGACCGGGTCCGGGGCGGCGCGGGACACCGGTGAGCGCGAGGTGCTGGACTGCGAGCTGGTGCTGACGTCGATCGGCTATCGCGCCGATCCCCTGCCGGGTCTGCCCTTCGACCACGCACGCGCGATCCTGCCCACCGAGAGCGGCCGGGTCGTCGGCGCCCCCGGTGTGTACGCGACCGGATGGATCAAGCGAGGCCCGTCGGGTGTCATCGGGACCAACCGGAAATGCGCCGAGGACACCGTTTCCTCACTCCTGCGGGATTTCGAGAGCGAATCGCTCCCGGAGCCGGCCGCGGACGCGTTTGACGCCCTCATCCGCGCCAGGCGACCGGACGCGATCGGCTTCTCCGGGTGGAAGGCAATCGACCGCCTCGAACGGGGGTCGGCGCCGGATCGGCCCCGGCGCAAGCTGGTCGACCCGGCCGAGCAGCTGGCCGCGGCACGGGCCGGTGATCTCCGGTGACGCGTACTACCGGGCACCGGATCTGCCCGTTGTGCGAATCGACCTGTGGCCTGGAGATCACGCTCGACGGCGGTCGCGCGGTCGCGGTCCGCGGGCACGAGGACGACCTGTTCAGCCGCGGCTACCTGTGTCCCAAGGGCGCGAACCTCGGCGCGCTGGACGCCGACCCCGACCGCCTGCATCAGCCGCTGGAACGTCGCGGCGGCCGGCTGGTCCCCGCGACGTGGGAGGAGGCGTTCGCCGCTGTCGCGCGCGGGCTCGGCGCGGTACGGGAGGCCCACGGTTCCGGGGCTTTCGCGCTGTACCGGGGCAATCCCAGCGCGCATTCGCTGGCGGTCACCCCGTACCTGCGGCCGCTGATCAAGGGGCTGGGCACACGCCACATCTACAGCGCCAGCACCGCGGACCAGGTGCCGACGCAGGTCGCGTGCGGGCTCGTCTACGGTTCCGCGGCCGCGATCCCCGTACCCGATCTCGACCGGACATCGCATCTGCTGATCCTGGGCGCCAATCCGGCCGAGTCGAACGGAAGCCTGTGCACCGCACCGGATTTCCGGGGCCGGCTGCACGCGATTCGGACACGAGGCGGCACCGTCACGGTCGTGGATCCGCGCCGGACCCGCACTGCCGGCCTCGCCGACCGGCACCTGCCGATCCGGCCCGCTACCGACGCGTACTTTCTGTTCGCGCTCGTGCACGTGCTCTTCGAGGAGGGACTCGCCGACCAGGGACCGCACGCCGACCGCATGAGCGGTCTCGCGGAGGTCCGGGACCTGGCCGCGGGTTTCGCGCCGGAGGCGGTGGCGGAGGTGTGCGGCATTCCGGCGCCGGAAATCCGCGCCACGGCACGCGAACTCGCCACGGCGCCCGCCGCCGCGGTCTACGGCCGGATGGGCACCTGCGCCACGTCGTACGGGACCGTGACGAACTGGCTCATCCAGGTGCTCAACATCCTCACCGGCAACCTGGACCGCCCCGGTGGGGTCATGTTCCCGGTGAACCCGACCCGCGCCGCCTACCTGCGTGACCAGCCGTTCCGGATGGGTCGCTGGCGCAGCCGGGTGCGGGACCTTCCCGAGGTGTTCGGCGAGTTCCCGGTGGCCACGCTCGCCGACGAGATGGCCACGCCCGGTGACGGGCAGATCCGGGCGCTGATGACCATAGCGGGTAACCCGGTGGTGTCCGCGCCGAACGGGGTGCGGATCGGGGAACTGTTGCCGGGCCTGGATTTCATGGTCAGTGTCGACCCGTACGTCAACGAGACCACCCGGCACGCCGACGTGATCCTCCCGCCACCGCGGGTCTTGCAGACCGGGCACTACGACTGGGCTCTGTCCAGCTTCTTCGTCCGCGCGGTGGTGCGCTATTCGCCGCCGCTGACCGATCTCGAACCCGGCAGGCCTGGTGAGGACGAGATCCTCGCCAAGCTTGCGCTGATCGCGGACGGGCAGGAGCCCGCGACGGACGCCGGCGCGCTGAGCGAATCGCTCGTCACCACGGTGCTGGGCAAGGCGGTGAAGGCGCAAGGATCGCCGGTGCACGGGCGCGATCCCGGCGAGCTGCGCGGGCAGCTGACCGGTTCTTCGCCGCTGGAACGCTATTTCGAGGCGATGGTGCGGCTCGGCCCGTTCGGCGACGGCTTCGGCGCCGACCCCGGTGGCATCACGTTGCAGTCCCTTATAGACAGTCCGGAAGGGATCGACCGCGGTCCGATGCGGCCCCGGCTGGCCGAAGTGCTGCCGGATCCCGACGGCGGCATCCACCTGTGCCCTGCGGAGGTGCGCGACGAGGTCGCTTCGCTCGCGGCCGGACTCCGGCGTGACCGCGGCGGCTTCGTGCTGATCGGCAGGCGCACACTGCGCTCGAACAACAGCTGGATGCACAACGTGCCCAACCTCGTCACCGGACCGCAGCGATGCACTCTGCTGATCAACGAGTCCGACGCCGACCAGCTCGGTGTCGTCACGGGTGATCGCGTGCGCGTCACGTCGGAGACCGGTGAGGTCACCGTCGATGCCGAGACGACGCGCGACATCCGGCCCGGAGTGGTGAGCCTGCCGCACGGGTGGGGTCAGCAACGTGCGGGTGGCCGGCTCAGGATCGCCGCGCGCACCGAAGGCGTCAACGCCAACACCCTGACCGATGAGCGCGTCGTGGACACGCTGTCGGGTAACGCCGTGCTCAACGGAGTGCCCGTGCGCCTGAAGCCGGAGGCAGCGAAGTGAAGGTCGGTTTTCAAGCCGGATACTGGGGTTCCGGGCCGCCCGCCAAGATCGAGCAGCGGCTCGCGGAGGCCGAGGCGCTGGGTGTGGACAGCTTCTGGACCGCGGAGGCGTACGGCTCCGACGCGCTGACGCCGCTGTCGTGGTGGGGTGGGCGAACCACGCGGATGCGGCTCGGGACGTCGGTGTGCCAGATGTCGGCGCGTACGCCCACCGCGATGGCGATGGCCGCGCTGACCCTGGACCACCTCAGCGGAGGCCGGTTCCTGCTGGGGATCGGGGCGTCGGGGCCGCAGGTCGTCGAGGGCTGGTACGGGCAGCCGTACCCCCGTCCGCTGGAACGCACGCGTGAGTACGTGGAGATCATGCGCGCGGTGTGGGCCCGTGAGGAGCCGGTGCGTTTCGAGGGCAGGCATTATCACCTGCCGCACCCTGGGGGCAGCGGGCTCGGCAAGGCGCTGCGGTCGACGGTGCATCCGCTGCGCGAGGACATCCCGGTGCTGCTGGGCGCCGAGGGGCCGAAGAACGTCGCGCTGGCCGCGGAGATCGCCGACGGCTGGATCCCGTTGTGGTTCTCGCCCAAGAGTGACGTGTTCTACCGGGAGGCGCTGAACGAGGGCTTCGCCCGTCCCGGTGCGCGGCGTTCCGCGGGTGATTTCGAGGTGGCGGCGGTAGTCCCCCTGGTGGAGGACGACGACATCGAGCGCGCCGCGACACGGCTGCGGCCACTCATCGCGCTGTACGTGGGTGGGATGGGCACCAAGGACGTGAACTTCCACGGCACCGTGTTCGCGCGGATGGGCTGGGCCGAGGAATGCGCGAAGGTGCAGGAGCTCTACCTGGCGGGCCGCAAGGAGGACGCCGCCGCGGCGATTCCCCTCGAGATGGTGGAGGATGTCGCCCTGATCGGCCCGGCGGACAAGATCTGCGAGGACATCGAACGCCGATGGCGCCCGACCTGCGTGACGACGATGATCCTGGCCGGCTGGCCCCGCCCCGCTGTGCGGGAACGCATTCTCGCCGCCGTGCGCGGATAGGCACGCCGTCGGTGCACTGCGGTTGCGCGGGTTTTCAACCTGTGAAAATGGGGCAACGGAGTTCCTGCTAGAACAACGTGCGCCTGGTCACCGGCTGCCGGGCATCCCGGTCGCCATGCCGAGTTCGTCGGCCCTGGCCCAGGCACGCCGCCGAGTCGGAGCCGCCGCGCTGTTCCGGTTGCTCGCCGGTCCCGCGGCTGGGGCGACTCGCTGGCCCCGTCGAACAGCCCTAGCCCGGAGCGGAGATGTGGTGCCAGATGGCGAGCGGCATCGCCGCGGTGGTGCCGCCGTCGACGGGTAGCGTGACCGCCGTGATGTAGCGCGACTCGTCGCCGGCCAGGAACAGCGCGGCATAGGCCACATCCCAGGCATGGCCTTCCACGCCGAGCATGTTGGCCTGGGCTCGGCGGTCCCGTGCGAGGTCGGGCCCCAGGTGGGGCATCGCCGTCGAATGCAGTCCCATCGGGGTCATCAGGTGTCCCGGCGCGATCGCGTTGACCCGGATCCCGGCGCGCCCCTCCTGCAGCGCCACCACCCGGGTCAGCCCGATCAGGCCCGCCTTGGCCGAGGAGTAGGCCGCCCCGCCACCCGCCTCGAGGCCTGCCACAGACGCGATGTTGACGATCGACCCGCGACCCCGCGCCCGCATCGACGGGAGCGCGGCGTCGATCATCATCTTCGCCGCCGTCAGATCCAGGGCGAGGACCCGGTGCCACGTCTCGTACCCGGGCTCCGGCTGCTCTTTCGGCGCGATACCGGCGTTGTTGACGAGCACGTCCACCCCGCCGTAGGCGGCCACCGCGCTCGCGACGGCACGCGCACAGTCGCCTTGCGCGGTGATGTCCGCGGTCACCACGATGGATTCGCCGCCCACGGACGTCACCGCGCGCCCGGTCGTCTCGGCGCGATCAGCGTCGTGGTCCACGATGACGATCCGGGCGCCCTTGGCCGCGAGGAGCACACTGATCGCGGCGCCTGTCCCGGCGATGGCACCGCGTGCGCCCCCGCCGGTCACCAGGACCGTCCGTCCCCGCAGCCTGTCGTCTCGGGTGAGCTCGGGAACGGACAGTTCGGCCTGGGACATCGCGCTCACTTGCCCTGGACGAACGACATGTCGACGACCTTGTCGTATGCGTAGGCCGGATCGTCCGGGTTGTAGCCGGTCAGGCCGAAGCTCGAGAAGAACTGCAACGACGTCCTCCACGACTCGGGGGTGATCACGCCGGTCGACACCGGGATGGAGTTGAACGGCGCGTTCGTGGTCAACGTCTCGGTCAGCTGCTGCACCGTGGTGCCCTTCGCGGCGGGCGACTTCGCCACGATCTCCGCGGTGGCCGCCGGCCCGTGCTGTGCCATCCAGTCCTTGCCCTGCTGGTACGCCGCGAAGAACTTCTGTACGGCGGGCCGCTTCTTCGCCAGGTTCGACTCGATCCCGAAGTCCGCCGACTCCCAGGCCGGCGGGTTCGGCACGTACTTGGCGCGGTCCGCGGGCTGACTGCAGTCGATCAGGAACTGCGCCTGCCCTGCCGCGACGGCAGCCGAGAAGTTGGACGGCGAGCCCATGACAGCGTCGACACTCTTGCTCGTCAGCGCGGCGACCTGCAGTGGTGCGTTCTGGTAGATCGAGAACTCGCAGTGCAGCCCGAGCTGCTTGGTGAAGATCGTCGCCCAGCCGTACGCGCTCGTCCCCTGCGGGTAGGTGCCGATCTTGCAGCTCTGCAAGGACTGCAGGGACGCCAGCGTGGTCCCGGGACGCACCAGCAGGCTCGCCGAAAGCCCGCCACCGCCCTCGCCGTAGACCACCGTGACGTGCTGTCCCTTCGAGGTCAGCAGTACCGGTTCCGCGGCCGGGGCGCCGATGCCGATGTCCGCGCGGCCGGACACGACCAGGGTCGGCACGTTCGGCCCCTGGTTGTCCATGACGTCCACGTTGACCCCGTGCGCCTTGAAGAAGCCCTGGTCCTGCGCGACGTAGACGGCCGCGGTGAACGTCGGCGCGTTGCTGGCGATCGTGATCGTGTCGGTCCCGCCCGCACCGGAGGAGGAACCGCCCGAGCACGCGGACAGCAGGCCCGCTGCGAGGCCGGCGACGACCGTGAGAGTCAGCGCTTTCCATCGTTTAGTCACGACTGTGCCCTTCGTCGTCGTTTGGTTGTTGTGCCGCTCAGCGGTCCCACCAGTGCAGAATCCTTCGCTGCAGTACTTCCGCGGCCAGCACGAACAGCGAGCCGACCACGGCCAGCAGGATCACCACGGAGAACGTCAGCGTGGCGTCCGAGTTCGAGATGGCGGTGGTGATCAGCTGGCCCATCCCCGGCTGCCCGGTCAGGATCTCGGCCGTCACCACGGTGACGAAGCCGAAGCTGATCGCGTTGGGTAGCGCGGCGAACACCCACGCGCCCACGTAAGGCAGCCGCACCTGCATGGCGATCTCGGAGTTCGACGCACCCAGCAGTCTGGCATTGCTGATGATCGGGCCGGGGATGCCGAGGCCACCGGACAGTCCGTTGTAGAACGCGATGAAGAAGACCACGAGGAACGCGGTGATCACGGACATGCTCATGGTCGGGCCGACGAGAATGACGATGATCGGGATCAGCGCGATTCGCGGCGTCGCGTTGACGAAGCTGATGAAGGGGCGCATGACCCTGGCCAGCGCCGCGTACTGACTCAGCAGCAGTGCGACAACAACACCCGCGGCGACGCCGATCGCGACCCCGATGAGGGTCGCCTGGACGGTATAACCGAGATACGGCCAGATCGAGACGACGCCGTCGCTGCCGGTGAACAGCTTGCCCAGATAGCTGCCCACGCTCGTGGGAGAGCTGATGAAGAACGGGTCGAAAACGTGGTAGCGCGATTTCAGCGGTTCGATCATCGGCAGGTACTGCCAGCCGGCGAGCACTACGACGACCACCAGCAGCCGCCACAGATTCGTGACTACGCTGGGCCAGACGGTCTTGCGCGCCGGTGCGCCCCTGTCCTGCTCCGCCGCGGGCGGGGCGGCCGGATTTCCACGACCCATCGCCGAGACGGTCATGCGTCACCCCCGGTGCGCTGTTGGTCGCCGCGCCGGATCTGCTTGCTCAGCCGCGACCACAGCCTGCTGTAGATCTTCAGGTAGTCGTCACCGCTGCGCAGTTCCAGCATGTCGCGCTCGGCGCCCAGCTCGATCAGCTCCTCGCCGACCAGGCCCACGGTGCGGGGCCCGAACACGAGGATGCGGTCGGAGAGCGTGATGGCCTCGGCCAGATCGTGCGTGACCAGGACGGTCGTCATCTTCAGCAGCCTGATCACGCGATAGACATCCTGATGGATCGCGATTCGCGTCGGCTCGTCGACGGCCGAGAACGGCTCGTCCAGCAGCAGTACGCGCGGTCGCGCCGCGACCGCGGTGATGAACGCGACTCGGCGGCGCATCCCGCCGGACAGCTGATAGGGATAGGCATCGGCCGCATCGGCCATTCCCACGAGGTCGAGTAGCTCATCGACCCGTTCGTCGATTTCGGTCCGCGCGAAGCGGACGCCCGGTAGACGCCGCAGGCCACGACCGATCATCGACGAGTTGGGCGTGTTGTGACTGGAGAACCGGGAGTAGAGTGCGACATTCTCGCGGACGGTGAGCCAGCGCAGCAGGGTGTCGGTCTGGAAGACCATCGCCATCGGATGCCGCGAATCGCCGGTGGCGGGCGGCCGGGTAATGTTGCCGGCCGTCGGCGCGACCAACCCGGCGATCAGATTGAGCAACGTCGACTTGCCGGACCCGCTCGGCCCGACGACGCTGACGATCTCGCCGTCGGAGAAGCCGGCGTCCAGGTCGCGGAAGACCTCGAGACCCGTGTCGTAGGCGAAGGATACCTTGTCCAGGAGGGTGGTGTGCGGACCACGGAGTCCATTATGGACGCCGTCCGGATTGGCCGCGGGCACGAACTCCCGGCCTGACTCGGCCGAAGCGGGTACGGCATATGGCACGCCCTGCATGTTCCGCAGCACCTCCTCGTGCTGTTCCTCGCGTCGCCGCGCTACCGAGCGCACGGTAGATTGAAAAACTACATGCCACCGGGGTCGTGCGTCAATGGCGTCGCACCACCCTTGCCGAGGGATGTGGTGTCGCCTGAGCGCTGCTGGAAGGGGCCACGGCGCGCGTCGGGCGTAGGCGGCAGAGGGAGGCGCTGTCGGCGAGGTTGTCCGAAAGCCGTCCCGGGCGCGGACGCGGATCAACCGCGCGAGATCTTCTGGCTAGATTGTGTTTCAAAGTGGCGGAGCCACGTGCGGTGGGCCGTCAGCTGGTACCGCCGCGGGTTTGAATCGTGAGAGTCGCGCAAAGCGCATCCGTTGAGGGTGGTGGTGGGCGACGGGAGGGCGGTTCCTGGCGAGGGCAGCTCCGAAGTGGCATTGGCACTGTCGCGCGAAGCGCGTCCGCCGGGGGTGGTGGCCGGGCTGGCGGGTGGGAATTCATGATGAGGAGATCCCGGAGCCAGGGGCCGCCTTGAACCAGCGGAGTCGCGCAAAGCGCGTCCGTTGAGGGTGGTGGGGGGCGATGGGAGGGGCCGCCACCTGCACCGCCACGCAAACCACTTTGAAACAGCTCTAGCGCCGAGCTGCTTCCGCGACCAGGGTTTCCGCGGCGGCTTGGCCGAACGCGAGCGCGCTGGTGAGATGCACGCCCGCCGTGCCGGAGGACGCGTTCAAGGAGCCGACGCAGTCGCCAGCCGCGTACAGGCCGGGGATCGGCTTCGCCCCGGCATCCAGGACACGGCCGCCGCTGTCGATGCGGACACCGCCGATGGTGAACGCCGAACCGATCCGGCAGCGGGTGGCATGGAACGGTGGCGTGACGATCCCTTGCGCGCTGGGCGGCAGGATCACCCGGCCGACCTCGTCCGGGACCGAGCCGGTCGCCACTGTGCGGTTCCATTCGTCGACGGTGCGCGCGCGGCCGGCGCCGTCACACCCGATGAGTCCGGCCAGTTCCGCGAGCGAGCCGGCCGCGAGCACGGGCTCCGGGAACTGGCCGACGAGATTCGGGTATCGCTCGTAGGCTCGGTGGTCGAAGACGTAGTACAGCGGTCCCTCCGCGTGGCCGACGTACTGGTTGCGGTCCTCGCTCGGCCCCGTCTCGTCGTAGTGGCGCCGCCCGTCCGCGGCCACACAGATGGTGTCCTCGGCAAGCGCGGAGCCGATCATCACGATGCTCGGCAGGAACCCCATGTTCGTCAGTGGAGCGCCGAGCCGCGCCATCATCTGCTGCCCGGCACCGACACAGGTCTCCACCCCGAGGTGCGCCGAATCCGCGAGATCGGCACGGGATTCCTTGCGCATGGCCGGATTCGCCTGGTACCCGCCCGTCGTCACGACGACGCCCGACGATGCGTGCACCGTCTGCTCGCCGCCTTGCGCGTCGCGTACGGTGACCTTCGCGACGCGCCCGTTCTCGGTTCCCAGTGCGGTCGCGGTCGTGCCGAGATACGTTGTGATGCCAAGACGGGCGCATTCGCGTGCGAACAACCGCCGGAAGAGGTCGGGATCACTGACCTTGAGCAACCGCGGCACCGAGTGCTGGGCAGGCTTGTTGACGAAGCCGTCGAATGTGCAGCCCAGTTCCCGCAGGAGCCGGTACACGGCGGTCGTGCGCAGGCAGAACTCGCGCGCCAGCTGCTCGTCGAACTCCACCTCGTGCTCGTCGCGGTACTGGTCGACCTCGCGCCTGAGATCGTGCACGAAAAGCTCCGCGGTGTCCTGGATACCCGCGCTGAGCTGCTCGTCCGAGCCCAGCACGGAGACATAGCCGGTCGAGATCGCCGCGTTGCCACCGAGCCGGTCGAGCGCGTCTACCAGGCAGACCCGCAGGCCGCACCGCGCGCCGGTGACCGCGGCGGCCAGGCCACCGGGACCGGCTCCCAAGACGATGACATCGAAGGTCATGGCTGTCCTTCCGGCGCACGTCCTGTCGCGGAATTCCGCGACACCGCCGCCTCCGGCGAAGTACCTACCGAGCGCTTGGCTCGCAACGCTACTGCGCCCGGTTCACCTTGGTCAACCGCCCGGTCGCGGCTTGACTGGCGCGAGACGCGCTGGGTAGACTACTCGACCGAGCGCTCGGTTTATCCCCTTTGAAGACCACTCCTGCGACAGCCGTCGGAATCGGACAAAAGATGCCGGACACCACCGCTTTGAGCCGCGAAGACGAAGAGTTTGGCAGCGCTTCGTTCCTGGCCGACCCGTATCCGAGCTACCACAGGTGGCAGGCGGAGGCGCCGGTCTGGTGGTCGGCCAAGATGAAAGGCTGGATGGTCAGCCGCTACGACGACGTGCGGACCGTGCTGACGCGGCACCACAGCTGGCACCAGTCGCTGTACTTCGAAGGCGCGCTGGTGGACGCGTTCGAAGCGATGACGATGATCGCGACGAACCCGCCCGACCACACCGAGCTTCGCCGCCGTGCCGCACCCTTCTTCCGCCCGAGCAGCCTGGAAGCGCGGATGAAAGAGGTTGTCGAAGGCATCGTCGACGACCTCGCGAGCGGACCGCGCCACGGGGAAAGCTTCGAACTCGGGGATCTGACCGGCCCGCTCGTGCTGCGAGTGATGGCCGCGCTCATGGGCACCGACGACTCGGCGCACCTGGCGGAGCTGTATCGCCGGGTGCTGGAACACCAGCGCCGGATCAGGTCGCACGTACCGGAGGCGGCGGCGCGCGAGTCGGGGATGAACGCCGGCCGGGAGCTGATCGGCTACCTCGGCGAGCAGGCGGCCGTTCGCGGGCGCTCACCGCTCTACGACGCGCTGACCGACGCGGGTATCGAGCGCAAACTGGCGCTCTCCGCGTGCGCCCTCACGCTCGCGGGTGGTGTCGAGACCACCATGCGCGGGCTCGCCTCGACGATGTACGCGCTGGTGAACCATCAGGACCAGCTCGACCGGGTCCGCCAGGATCCGGACCTCGCACTGGCCGCGTTCGAGGAGGGCCTGCGGTGGGTCAGCCCCGTCCAGCTCAAGGCGCGCCAGGCCACCGAGGACGTGACGCTCGCCGGCCAGGTCATCCGCGCCGGCCAGACCGTGTTTCCGTTGCTGGGCGCCGCCAACCGCGACGAGCGCCACTATCCCGAGCCGGACCGGTTCGACCTCGACCGGCGCGCGGCCGACCACGTCGCGTTCGGCTCGGGGATCCACTATTGCCTCGGCGCGCCGCTGGCCAAGCTGGAAGCGAGACTGTTCATCCAGAAGCTGGTGGCCCGGTTCGGGTCGCTGCGGTTCGCCCCCGGCTACGCGGCGGACTGGGAAGGTCCGATCCACCGGTCTCCCAGCAAGGTCATGCTGGTCGGAAAGTCCACTATGGACGAATCGTGAGTGGTGTCACGCTGGTCACCGGTGGCGGCGCGGGGATCGGGCGCGCGGCCGCGCGGGCCTTCGCGGCGCGGGGTGACCGCGTCGTCGTCGCCGACCTCGACCCGCGCCCCGAGGAGGTCGCGGCCGGCCTGGACAGCGAGCGGTTCCGGTTCGTGCGGCTGGATGTCTCCGACACCGACGCCGTACACGAGGTCGTTGCCCGGATCGCCGGCGACGAGGGCTCGCTGGACGTGGTGCACAACAACGCCGGCGTCGCGAGCCGCCAAGTGCCACTGCACGAGGTCTCGGTCGCGGAATGGGACCGGGTCATCGGCACCAACCTGCGCGGCTGCTGGAACGTGCTCGCCGCGGCCTTGCGGATCATGCGGAAGCAGGGGCGCGGTTCCATCGTGAACACCGCGTCGATCGGCGCCGCGGGCGGCCTGGCCGAGCGCGGGCCCTACTGCGCGGCCAAGGCGGGGGTGGTCGCCATGACGCGCGTCGCCGCGCTGGAGAACGGCAGCGTCGGCATCCGGGTGAATGCCGTGTTGCCCGGCACGATCGAAACCGAGCTGTCGATCGCGGCGCTCGGCGGCGTCGCCCCGACCGGGCCGGACCCGGTGGGGCGGCTGGGAAGCCCGGACGAGGTCGCCGCCGCGGTGGTGTGGCTGAGCTCGTCCGCGGCGTCCTATGTGAACGGAGCATGTCTGACTGTGGACGGCGGCTGGACCGTCGGCGTGCCACCGCGGACCTCGACGGCCGGGAGTGTGTGATGACCCTGTGGGAGACGGACCGGGCGTTCCTGACCGACGAGTTCACGTCGGATCCGGCGGCGACCTACCGGGTGCTGGCACGCGAGGCACCGGTATACCTCAGCCCGAGTCTCAACCAGTGGATCGTCACCGGCCGCGCCGAGGTGGCCGAGGTACTGGCCGATCCCACGCGATTTTCCAACTACGGCTGGGAACTCGCGCGGATCGCCAAGTTCGGGGCCAGGGACCAGGCCAGGCTGTCCGCCCTCGTGCGGATGTGCTCGACGCCGGTGATCGTGTTCTCCGACCCGCCGGAACACACGCGGCTGCGCAACTTCGTCAGCCGCGGTTTCTCCCCCCGGATCGTCGAGAGCAGCCGGCCCTGGATCCGCGAGCTCGCCACCGGCCTCCTCGCCGGTCTCGCCACCAGGGGCCACGCCGATCTGGTCGCGGAGCTGAGCAACCCCTTGCCGTTGCAGGTGATCGCGCGGCTGTTCGGCGCGCCGGCCGCGGATGCCGGGCTGTTCAAGCAGGTCTCCGTCGCGCGGGTGCGGTTCCAGGGCAGTCCGGTGCCGCAGTTCGAGATCGCCCGTGAACTCAACGACCTGCTCGTCGAGTTCCGCCACTACCTGGAAGCGCTGGTCGCGAAGCTGCGGGCGAAACCCGACGGCGGGCTGCTGAGTTCCCTGATTCCCCGCGCCGACGACGTCGACGGGCTGAGCCCCGACGAGCTGTTCCACACCTGCGTCGTGTTCCTCTCCGCCGGGCACGAAACCACGTCCGCGCTCATCAACGGCACGCTGCTCGCGCTGCTCACCGACCCGGCTCAACTCGCGGCGGTGCGGGACGACCGCAGCCGGCTGAGCGCGGTGGTGAACGAAGGCCTGCGCTGGGTCACCCCGGTCCAACGGGTGCTCCGGATCGCCACGCAGGACTGCGAGCTCGGCGGCCGGCTCATTCCCGCCGGAGCCGAGGTCGTGGCGGTGCTGGCCAGCGCCAATCGCGACCCCGCGGTCTTCGACGATGCCGACGCCTTCCGCGCCGACCGGGTGCGGCGCCCGAACTTCGCGTTCGGTCAGGGTATCCACACCTGCGTCGGCGCCGCGCTCGGCCGCACGGAGGCGTCCATCGCGATCGACACACTGCTCGACATCCACCCGAACCTCGCCGTCGAGCCGGGGTGGACCCCGCGCTGGATGGACTCCCTCAGCCTGCGCAGCCTGGTCGAGCTTCCGGTCAGGTCGGGCCAGGACGGCGCAGCCTGATCGACCGATCCCGCGCTGGTGGGCACCGGCGCGGGCCTCCGGCTGGACCGGCGCGGCCTCATTCAGATGTCCTTACGTGCACCTTGGGATCATGGCCGGGCGCGCAACGCCGTTTCGGCCGCGATCCGCCCGAAGCACAGCGCCTCGGACAGGTTGCAGCCGTCTGCCGGATACAGCTCACCGATCGCCTGCCCCAGCTCCCCTGCCGCGTAGAGGCCCGGGATCGGAGTCCGTTGTGGATCGAGCACTCGAGCGTGCTCGTCGCGCCGCGGGCCGCCGGAGGTGTTCGAGCCGCCGGGAAACAGTGGTACGCAATAGAAAGGCGGGGCGTCCAGCGGCACGAGCGACTCGGCCGGGCGGCCGAGTCTGTCCACACCAGACTCGCAGGCACGGTTGTAGTCGGCGACCTCGTCCGCGACACGCGCTGGATCGCGCACCCCCGCGGCACGTGCGGCCTCCGCCGGCGTGTCACCCGTCGTGAGCCAGCCTTGCGCCAGCTCTTTCTCGTTCGTGTGGCTCCAGTCGTACCGCCCGATTCCCACGAGGCCGTGCGTTGTCGAAGTCAGCGCGCCGGCCTTCATCCGCCGGCTGTCGAACAGCCAGTAGGACGGGATCCGCGGGTAGTCGCGCCGTTCGCTGTCGTAGTGGAGGAACTCCTGCCAGAAGTCGTGCCGCAACTCCGCCTGGTTGTGCTCGTTGGCGAACCGCCTGCCGTCGCCGTCGACGATCACGTAGCCGCCCGGTCGCAGGTGCATGATGAACGTGTACTCGGTGCCCTCGAGCGCGAAATGTCCAACTCCCCTGCCTACGAACGTGTTCATGTGCCACAGATCGGCGCCGACCTGCTGCGCCATCCGCACCCCGTCGCCGGAGTTCCCGGCGTTGCCGTAGAAGTGCGCCGACCGCACGCGCAGGAAGTTCGCTTTCATCTCCTCGTCGAACTCGAAGCCGCCTGTCGTCAGCACGACACCGCGGCGGCCGTAGAACCGCTGCCCGCCGGCGACCTCCACACCGACCACACGTCCCGCGTCGTCCGTGAGCAGGCGCTGCCCTGGCGACTGCCACCGCACCTCGACCTGCGGCCGGGCCGCGACCGCCTTCGTCAGCGCCCTCCACAGGTCGAGCCCGGTGCGCACGAGCTTCTCGCCGGCCTTGCCGGCCGTGCCGAGCGCGAGCTGGGCGGAGGACCCTTCGTAGGCGGCGGTGACCGGGGAGCCGTCGCGCAGGGTCGCATGCCGCCAGTACTCCACGGCCTCGAAGCCGGCGATGGTCGGATGTTCGCCGCGCCCCTCCCGCCGGTAGGAGACCTCGACCCCCGAATCGCTCAGCCAGCCGAACACCCCGGCCGCGTACGTCGCCCACGCCCGGCTGACCTCGACCGGGATCAGGCCGCCTGAGCAGCGGTCGAGGTAGCCGGTCGCGGCGTCCACGTCGTTGACGCCCATGATGACACCGCCGGACATGCTCGTGCTCGGGCTGTGCCACTCTTCTTCCTGCTTCTCGAGCACGATCACCGAGGCATCCGAGTCAGCCGCGGTGATCGCGGCCGCGGCCCCGGCCGCCCCGAAACCGATCACAAGCAGATCCGCGCTGTCCGTCACCGTGTCTCCTCCCAGCCCGCAGTAGGGCCCCGGCCACTCACGGTCTGCGACCGGGGCGTACGAATCATCGAACGGGCAGGCGCCTTGGCGGTCGGTCGCCTCAGTCAAGGGCCTCCAGGATGTGCCTGGAGACCTCCTCGAGTTGTGTCCCGGTCGCGTAGAGACCGGCGAAGCCGACCGCCGCGACGATCTCCTTCTTGGTCAGCCCCGCGGCCAGCGCCTCGCGGGCGGCGGCCATTGCGTCCTCGCCGCGGCCCGCGGCCACCGCGCTGTGCAGCAGGTAGAGCGCGACGATGCCGGGCGGCAACTCGGTATCGGTCGTCGCGTGCGTGACACGGGCTTCGAACGCGTCGCGGACACCAGGAAGATGCGCGCCGAAGAGCCGGTTCACCGATTCGCCGAGCTGCGGGCCGTGCACGGGTACCGGGTTGCGCACCCAGTGCGCCGGCCAGGGATCGGCCACTTGCCGGGGTTCGCCGTCCTGCCACAATCGCAGGTAGTCTCCCGCGACCGAGGCCGCGTTCCCGCCCATTGGTCCGGAATGGACGAACGCGATCTCCAGCGTCTCCATGACCTCGCGCTTGGTCGCGCCCCATTTCCGGGCCGCGACGACCTCGTACAGCACGCCACGCTCGTTGCCGCGCGTCATGTAGTAGTAAAGGAAGTTCAGCGGGATCACCAGCTGCGGCAGGCCTGACTCGTCGTACAGGGTCTTCGCGAACTGGCGGTAGAGCTTCAGCGCCGCGGGCCGGTGCTCGATGAAGAAGGGGACGAAGGGAGTCAGGTCCCCTTGCCCGTCACCGTGCTCGGATTCGTACCAGTCCAGTAGCTTCTTCGCCTCGGCCGCATCCATCCGATCGAGGTCCGCAAGGTCCAGACCGGTGTCGAAGCCCGGCGCCGTCGAGCTGTTCTCGGTGGTCAATTCAGGAACTCCGTCGCGTTGAGCGGTTGCACGACGGTGGCACCGCCGTCCACGGGTGTCCGCATGGCTATCTCTCCTCAACCCGCAAGGTCCTACTGAGCGCCCGGTAGATTACACCGTACATGAGTAGTGTCCTTCGTCTCAATGCGCGTAGGGAAGCCCCACGGAGCACCGCTCACAACCGAGAGCGAGTGGTCTTGCCGAGGTGCGCCACTGCCAATCAGGTCAGCCAGGGCGGGCCCGGGATGTCCCGTCGCAGCACCGGGGCGATCTCACTCTGGAACAGCTCGAGGGTCTCGCGGTGCTGCTTGCCGGTCAGGCCCTCGCCGTCGGCGTGCAGGTGCAGGACCTGGTGGCCGAACCGCTCGTGGTAGCGGTGCACCTTGTCGATGATCTGCTCCGGGCTGCCGATCAGCGCCGAACTTCGTTCGGCGAAGTCTTCCAGGGTGGGGAACACCGTGGCCAGCCCGAGCGAACGCTGCATCGCCAGCCGCGCCTCGAAGATCGGCCGGTAGGTCCCCAGGGCCTCCTGGGAGGTGCGGGCCGCGTAGAAGGCCGCGGTACCGGCACCGACGATCGCGGCCGCCGGGTCGTGGCCGTAGTGCGCCCAGCGCTCGCGGTAGTAGCGGATCAGCTCAGCGTACGGTTCGATCGGGTTGGTGACGTTCGCCGAGAACAGCGGGTCACCCCATTTCGCCGCGAGGTCCACCGAGTCCCGGCTCGTCGCGCTGCCGTGCCATACCCGGATCGGCTGCTGCAGCGGGCGCGGCCAGGTCTCGGCGGCCGTCAGCGAGGGGCGGAACCGGCCCTCCCAGGTGACCTTGTCCTCCCGCCACAGCCGCCGGAACAGCTCGTACGCCTCGATGTTGCGCGCCCACTGGTTCTCCTCGGTGACATGGAACAGCTCGCGCTGCGCCGCGCCATTGCCCTTGCCGATGATCAGTTCGAGGCGGCCGCCGGAGAGGTGGTCGAGCGTCGCGTAGTCCTCGAACGCGCGCACCGGATCCAGCAGGCTCAACGTCGTCACTGCGGTGAACAGCCGGATCCGCGCGGTGCGTGCGGCGATGTGGCTGAGCACCACCGGCGGCGAGGAGGAGATGAACGGCCGCTCGTGCCGCTCCCCGACGCCGTACCCGTCGAACCCGAGCTCCTCGGCCAGCACGGCGTTGCCGACGACCTGCCGGAACCGTTCCGTCGTGGACGGCCGGACCCCTGTCACGGGATCCGGCACATGGGTGATCAAGGTGATCAACAGGAACCTCATGATGACCATCGTGGTCGCCCGCGGGCGACCGGTGGTGGATTCCCACCATGCGGTCAGCGCAGCTCGAACCCCTGCCGCCGGAAGGCGTCGCGCAGCTTGTCCCGGCCCCGCAGGCCGGCGACGCTGCCGAACCGGTCCGCGACCCGGCGCGTCCAGCTGGGCGGGAGGCCGGCGCCGGTGTAGAAGTCCGCAAGGAGCTTCTCGTAGCGCTCGACCTCCTCGGACACCTCGTCCGGCTCGTATCGCTCGTGATGCAGCACGGCGCGCTGCGCCAGCCGTGGTTTGACCTCGGCCGGGCGGGCCGGGTCAGGGTAGCCGACGACGAGACCGACGAGCGGGAACACGTGCGGCGGCAACGCGAGCTCCGCTGCGACCGCGAGCGGGTCGTTGCGGAGCGCGCCGATGAACACCGTGCCCAGGCCCAGTGATTCCGCGGCCAGCGCGGCGTTCTGGGCCGCGAGCGCCGCGTCGACCACCGCGACGAGCGCGCTCTCCAGGTAGTCGGCGCCCTCGGTCGCCGCCGCCAGGTCCTCGGTGACGCGCCGGGCCCTGGCCAGGTCGGCGAGCCACACCAGCAGCAGTGGCGCCTCGACGATATGCCGCTGCCCGCCGGCGATCTCGGCCAAGCGGGCCCGGCGACCTGGGTCGTGGACGGCGATCACGCTCCACAGTTGCAGGTTGCCCGATGTCGATGCGGACTGTGCGGCGGCGACCAGCGTCGTGAGCGTGGTGTCCGGCACGGGATCGGGCAAGTAGGCACGCACGGAACGGTGGGCCAGCTGGGTGGACAGCACGTCGCTCCACCGGCCCAGCGCGCCCACGGGCGCGCCGTTCCCATAGCGGCGGCGGTAGAGGTCGTCGGCCTGCGGCGTCATCGGGCTCCACTTCGGATAGAGATGCGGGCTGAACACGGTAAGAGCCGGTCAGGGCGTGGCGAAGTGCGCCGGGCCGGTGGTCAGCTCGGCGAGCGTGCGGCCGACCGCGGGCAGGAACTGGAAGCCGCGGCCGGAGAACCCGGTCCCGACCACCACCGGCCCGCTGCGGTGCAGCACGAACTCCGCGGGCACAAGGTGACGGTGATCAGCCGCTGTCATGGTGTCCAGATCGGCACCGGGCAGCCATTCGTGGACGTACCGGCACAACGCCCGGCGCCGGGCCGAAACCGCAAGGAGGTCCGCCTCGTCCACGCCGGGGGCGACGAAACCCACCTCGATCCCGGTACCCGGCGACGGGACCGCACGGACCCCGCTCGGATACCCGCCCGTGGCCAGTTCCATCGGGTCGAGGTAATGCAGCAGCAGCGGCCAGTCGAGATCCGCACCGGCCGGGGCGAGGCGGGCCGACTGCTCCCACGTGACGCGCTGCCGTGGCACGCCGCCGGCCAGCTTCGGCGAGCGCGGACCGGCGGCGACCACCACGCGGCGGGCTCGGTAGGTGTTGCTCGCGGTCCGGACCTCCACCATGTCCTCGCCGCGGACGACGAGCCCGGTCGCGGCCTCGCTGTATCGGATGGCCGCGCCCGCGCCGATCGCAGCCCGCCGCAGCATCGTCACCGCCGTCCCCGGAGCGATCCGGCCCGCCAGCGGATGAAAGAAAATCCGTTCGCTGTAACGGATCCCCGGCCAACGCTCGACCGCCTCCTCGGGGGCGAGCCACCGCCCCGGTTTCCCAGCCGCGTCGGTGATCCAGGACAGCAGGTCCACGTCCGTGGTGTGACCGTGCGCGACGCACCCGGTCAGCGTCAGGATCCGCGACGATGTCTCCTGCTCCAGCTCTCGCCACAGCGGCAGCGAACGCAGGCCGAGGTGGCTGTGGGCCAGGTCGGCATCCGCGACCCGGAACACCGCGGCGTCAGGGCGAGCGACGCCGGGCTCCCAGACCGCCGAGCGCGCTTCGAGCAGCAACACCTCCGTGCCGGCGGCGGCGAGCTGCCATGCGGCCGCCGAACCGGTCCCGCCGGCGCCCACCACGACCACGTCGACCTCCCGCGCCGCCACCGTACCTCGCTCCACTGTGGACAACAATGCATGTTCTCCACAGCATGCCCCGTAGGGCGGGTGGCGGCGACGGGGTCCATATCGTGGGCGTTCCGGGCGCCCGGCCCCGGAATGTCCTAGCCTGGAATCGCCCCGCACCACCGGTGCGGGGACCACTGTCTATAGAGGACACCCGGCGCGGCGCTTCCTAGGCCGACAACGGAACCCGGGCCATCACGAATTCGGTTCGCTGCCGGAGAACGAAGCCGAGGGACTCGTAGAGCCGGATCGCCGTGGTGTTGCTCGCCGCGGCGTGCAGCAGCGGCGTCTCGTTCCGGGCACGGATTCCCGCGGCCACCGCGCGTACGAGGCGGGTCGCGAGTCCCTGTCCGCGATAGGACGCATCGGTGCAGACGGCACTGATCTCGGTCCAGCCCGGCGGATGCAGCCGCTCACCGGCCATCGCCACCAGCGTTCCCTGGCGGCGGATCCCCAAATAGGTACCGAGCTCGATGGTGCGGGGCCGGAACGGGCCTGGTTTCGTTCGCTCGACCAGGGCGAGCATTTCCGGCACGTCCGCGGGGCCAAGCCGGATCGCCTCCGGGTCCTCGGCGGCAGCGACACCGGCGTCGACGAGCTGCACTCCGGCAAGCTTGTCGACGATCTCCCATCCGGGAGGCAAGTCCGTGCCGGAGACCGGGACGATCGCGCCGGGGCCGGCGAGTGCCGCGATGTCTCGCCAAACCTGGTCGTCCGGGTCGTCGGGAATACCGAGGAACGGGGCGACATCGACCGGATAGCGCAGGATCCGGCCGTGCCGTTCGGCGAAACGGGCATGCGGCCCGGTCAAGGACGTCCACATGGGATTGTCCAGCGGAGAACGCAACGTCATTGGCAGACACTCCCGATACCGGGACGAGAATGCATCGATCATCACGTGCGGGCAGCGGCATCGTCAATGGGCTGCCCGCGCGTCCCACATCGTGACATGCGCCGGGCTTTCCTGGCCGCGTAAGCACATGTTCACGATGTGGGAGTGATCTGCCGGTCATGGACAGGTGATCGATCCGGATACATGATTGAGCCGGTGGCGACCCCACCCACGTGGAGATGGTGACGTCCTCGTGAACCGTCCCGGTAGCTCTCGGCCTTCTGCGTGCGCGATTTCGAACAGCGCCCTGCCTGAGGCGAATGGCTGATTCTGGAGATACGCATGTCCGTAAGTCGTCGTAGCGGGTTCGCGGTCGCGACCGCCGCGTCGCTGACTCTCGTCCTCGCCGCCTGCGGGTCCTCCGGCAGCGGCGCGACCGGCTCGGCCGGCAGTCCGGTCAGCGGTGGCACGCTCACCTACGCGATCAACACCGACGCGGACTGCCTGGACCCGCACCAGAGTCCGGCCGACGTCGCGGGTTTCTTCGCCCGGCCGATCCTCGACTCCCTTGTCGCCCTCGACCCGGGCGGGAAGATCCTGCCCTGGCTGGCGAAATCATGGACGGTGTCGGCCGACGGGCGGGCGTACACGTTCAACCTGCGTGACGATGTGACGTTCAGCGACGGCGAGGCTTTCGACGCCGCGGCGGTCAAGGCGAACTTCGACCACGTCGTCAACCCGAAGACGCAGTCCAAGCTCGCCGCCGGAACCATCCCGACCTACACCGGCGCCCGTGTCATCGACCCGCACACGGTCGAGATCGACCTGTCCCAGCCCAGTTCCGCGTTCCTGCCCGCGGTCGCCACCGCCTATCTGGGTATCGAGGCGCCGAGCACGCTGGCCGGCGACCCGAAGGCGTTGTGCGGCAAGATCGTCGGCACCGGGCCGTTCGTCAGCGCGGACGGATACACGCCGCAGAAGGGCATCAGCTACACCCGCCGCAACGACTACAAGTGGCCCGCAGGCACCGCCAAACATCAGGGGCCCGCCTATCTCGACAGGCTCGACATCCAGGTCGTCACGGAGAACTCGTCCCGGCTCGGTGCGCTGACCAGTGGGCAGGTGGACGCGATCGCGAGCGTCCCGCCGGTGAACGTCGCCCAGCTCAAGGCGAACCCCGGGTTCCAGATCCAGACGGCGCAAGCCCCCGGCGGCAACTACAGCTACTACCCCAACACCCAGAGCGGCCCGTTCGCCGACATCCGGGTCCGGCAGGCGTTCCGCTCGGGCATCGACTGGGACACCATCGTGTCGAAGCTCTACTTCGGGGTCTTCCAGCCGGCCAAGAACCCGCTAGCGCCGTCCACAGTGGACTATGACAAGACGGTGGAACCGAGCTACGCCTATGATCCCGCGAAGGCGAACCAGTTGCTCGACCAGGCGGGCTGGACCGGACGGGACGCGCAGGGCTACCGCACCAAGGACGGCGTCCGGCTGACGCTGGTCCACCCGTTCCTCCAGGCCTACGTCCGTGAGCAGCGCGATGTGCTCGCCGACCAGTTGCAGGCCGCGGCCAAGCAGCTGGGCATCGAGATCAAGAACCAGAACGTCGACTACGGGACCTACCTGAAACTGCTCGCCACTCCCGAGGGCCACGACCTCGGTGACTTCAGCTGGCAGCGGGCGTCGCCGGACGCGCTGCGCACCCTGTTCGGCAGCGCGAACATCGCCACCCCGCAGAGCGGGTTCGGCACGAACCAGGCTCGGTATGACAATCCGGCGGTCGACAAGTACCTGGCCGACGCGCTGACCACCGGCGACCCGCGCCAGCAGGCCGACCTGTACGCCAAGGCACAGCAGCAGATCACCGCGGACGCGGCCGTGTTCCCGGTGTATGTGTTCAACTACGTGGTCGGGGCGGCGAAGAAGGTGCAGGGAATCACCTTCGAGCCGCAGGCGTTCCCGACCTTCTACGACACCTGGCTGGCGCAGCAGTGACCACGGTCGCCCCGGTGCGGGTCGCGACCGCGCGCCGCGCCGGCTCGACGGCACGGGCCATCGGGCGGCGGGTGCTCACCTCGGTGCTCGTCCTGTGGGGTGCGGTCACGCTCGCGTTCCTGGCGTTGCACCTGATTCCCGGCAACACGGTCGACGCCGTCGCCGGCGGAACCACCCAGGTCACTCCGCAGCTGCGCGCGCAGATCACCGCCGAGTACTCGCTCGACCGCCCGCTCGTCGTGCAGTACCTCCAGTATCTCGGCAAGCTGGTCCGGGGCGACCTCGGCGACTCGTATGCGCTGCGGATGCCGGTGGCCAAGGCGATCGGCCAGCAGCTCGGCTCGACGATGATCCTGCTGGTCACCGCCACCGTGTTCGCCATCCTCGTGTCGGTAGTCATCGCGCTGCTCACCGCCCACCGGCGCCGGTGGATCCGTGGCCTGTTCAGCGGCCTGGAAGTCACCGGGGTGGCGGTGCCCGCGTTCTGGCTCGGCATCCTGCTGCTGACCGTGTTCTCCTTCCAGCTGCACTGGTTCCCGGCCATCGGTTCCGCCGGAATCGCCGGCCTCGTGCTGCCCGCGCTCACCTTGTCCGCCGCCCCGATCGGCATGCTCACCCAGGTGCTGCGGCAAGGCCTGGAACGGGTGCTCGACGAGCCGTTCGTGGTGACGGCACGGTCGCGAGGCATCAGCGAGGCCGCCGTGCGGCTCCGGCATGTGCTGCGCCACGCCGTGCTGCCCGTGATCACCCTGGCCGGCTGGCTCGCCGGCACGATGATCGGCGGTGCGGTGGTGGTGGAGCAGGTGTTCTCCCGGCAGGGACTCGGCCGGCTCACGGTCAACGCCGTCGGCCACAAGGACATGCCGCTGGTGCTCGGCATCGTGCTCATCGCCGCGTTGTTCTACGTCCTGGTGAACATCGCGATCGATGTGGCCTACCGGCTCATCGACCCGCGGTTGCGCAGTGAGGACACGACTCGATGACCGTCATCGACCGCATCCCGGTCACCACGGCACGGCGAACCTGGCGCCCGGGACTGGTCCTGAGCTTCGCGTTCCTCATCGTGGTGGTGCTGGCGGCCCTGGTCCCGCACCTGTTCACGCACGTCGACCCGGACGCCGCGGATCCGGCCGCGACGCTGCTCGGCCCCGGCGGCGGGCATCCGCTCGGCACGGACCAGAACGGCCGGGACCTGTTCGCCCGCATCGTTCACGGCGCCGCACCGTCGCTGTTGATCGGTCTCGGTGCCTCGGCGCTGGGACTGGCCGCGGGCACGGTCCTCGGCGTGCTGGCCGCCCAGAGCGGCCGGATCGGTGACGAGCTGGTCAGCAGGCTCCTCGACGTGCTGCTGTCGATTCCCGGGCTGCTGCTGGTGATCCTCGTGGTGGCGGTACTCGGCGCCGGGACGGGAACGTCGGTGGTGGGCCTGGCGGTGATCGTCGCACCGGCCAACGCGCGGCTGGTGCGCGGCGAGATCCTGCGGATCCGGGGCTCCGCCTTCGTCGAGGCCGCGCACGCTCTCGGCTGGCCGCGGTGGCAGGTCGTGCTGCGCCACGTCGTGCCCAACGCGGTGGGACCGGTGCTGGTGCTCGCCACGATCAGCGTCGGCGGGACCATCTCCGCGGGGGCGTCCCTGAGCTTCCTGGGCCTCGGCCCGCAGCCACCGACCGCCGAATGGGGCGCGATGCTGGCGGCGAGCCGGGACTACTTCGCGGTCGCCTGGTGGCCGGCCATCTTCCCCGGTCTCGCCCTCACCGCGACCGTGCTCGCCATCACCGTCACCGGCGGGTACCTGCAACAGCGACTGGAAGGCCGGGCCGGCCGATGACACCGCTCGTCGACGTTCACAACCTCCGGGTCACCTTCCGGACGGGCCGCCGCCCGGTGGCGGCGGTGCGGGGAGTGTCCTTCACGGTCGACCCTGGGCAGTGCGTCGCCATCGTCGGCGAGTCCGGCTCGGGCAAGAGCGTCACCGCCCGCAGCCTGATCGGGCTGGCCGGCGCGCGCGCCGAGATCGGCGCGGACCTGCTGCGGGTCGACTCGACCGATATCCGCGACCTGCCGGAGCGGCGCTGGCGCGCCCTGCGTGGCCGGCGGGTCGGGTTCGTCCTCCAGGACGCGCTCGTCTCGCTGGACCCGCTGCGCACGGTGGGCGCCGAGGTCGCGGAAACCCTGCGGGCGCACCGAATTGTTCCGGACGCCGAGATCGACGAGCGCGTCGTCGCACTGTTGCGCACGGTCGGTGTCCCCGAGCCGGAGGCAAGAGCCGCGCAGTACCCGCACCAGCTGTCGGGGGGACTGCGACAGCGGGCGCTGATCGCCTCGGCCATCGCGGCGGACCCGGCGCTGCTCATCGCCGACGAGCCGACGACGGCACTCGACGTCACCGTGCAGGCGCAGATCCTGGACCTGCTGGCCGAACGGAAGAAGGCCGGCACCGCCCTGCTGCTCATCAGCCACGACCTGGCCGTGGTGGCCCAGCTCGCCGACCACATCCTGGTGATGCGGGACGGCGAGTTCGTCGAACAGGGGCCGGCCTCGGATGTGCTCGGCAATCCTCAGCACGCCTACACCCGGCGGTTGCTCGCAGCCGTGCCGGTCGCGCACGCCAGGGGCACCCGGCTGTCGGTCGCCGAGGGGCAGCCCGTCGCGCAGCCGCGCGGCCCCGTCAGTGACGAGGTCGTGCTCGAAGCCAAGAACCTGGTCAAGACCTTCACCTTGCCGGGGCATCCGGTACTGACCGCCGTGCGGGACGTGTCGTTCCGGCTGCACGCCGGGGAAACCCTCGGCATCGTCGGCGAATCAGGATCAGGAAAGACCACCGCCGGACGCCTGTTGCTCGGGCTCGCCCGGCCCGACACCGGATCCGTCGAGGTCGACGGGCGGTCGTGGCAGGACATCGACGGCCCCGCGCGCAGGGCTCTGCGGCGCCGCATCCAGGTGATCTACCAGGATCCGCTGAGCTCGTTCGACCCGCGCCACCCCGTGCGACGGATCGTCGGGGAACCGCTCGCCGTCACCGGTGTCCCGCGCCGTCTCCGGGGCGAGCGCCTGCGGGAACTGCTCGACCAGGTCGGGCTCGACACCGGCATCCTCGACCGCCGGCCGCGCGAACTGTCCGGCGGGCAACGCCAGCGGGTCGCCATCGCCCGCGCGCTGGCACCCCAGCCGCGGGTGATCGTGTGCGACGAACCCGTCTCGGCACTCGACGTGTCCATTCAGGCCCAGGTGCTGGACCTGCTCGCCGACCTGCAGGCGCGCCTGGGCATCGCCTACGTGTTCATCTCCCATCACCTCGGCGTGATCTACCACGTCAGCGACCGGGTCCTGGTCATGAAGGACGGGCAGATCGTCGAATCCGGGAACGTCGAAGAGATCTTCCAGGAGCCGGCACACGACTACACACGACGCCTGCTGGCCGCGGTGCCCACGCTCGACAGCGCCGCGCTCCGTCCACAAGAGACACACCATGCCCGGGCGTGACATCGACGTGGTGGTCGGCGGCGGACTCGACGCGAGTACCGGAATCCTTGCCCCGCCGGAAGATCAGGAGAATCGCCATGTCCGACATCCCGCTGTCCGTGCTCGACCTCGTCCCGGTCAGCTCCGGCGCGCACGTCTCGGAGGCCGTCCGCAACGCCGTCGACCTCGCCCAGCAGACCGAGCGCTTCGGCTACCACCGCTACTGGTTCGCCGAGCACCATCTCAACCCGGGCGTCGCCGGGTCCTCGCCACCGGTGCTGATCGCCCTGGTGGCCGGTGCCACCACCAGGATCCGGCTCGGTTCCGCGGGAGTTCAGCTGGCCCACCGCACCCCGCTGGCGGTGGTCGAGGAGTTCGGTCTCATCGACGCGCTACATCCGGGACGGCTCGATCTCGGCCTCGGCCGCAGCGGCAAACAGCTCATCCGCGAACGCGCCACGGCGGCGCCGCGCCCGGCCCGGCCCGCCCGGCCGGCACAGCCCGCCAACGGCCTGCTCATCCCGAAGCCGTTCGACTTCGGCAGGCTGGCGAACTCGTCCCGCATCGCACTGACATTCGGGCTCCTGCAACAACCCGGTGCCTCCTCGCCCGACTACGGGGAGCAGGTCGACGACATCCTCGCCCTGCTCGGCGGTACCTACCGGTCCGCCGACGGGCTCCGGGCTGAGGCCGTGCCCGGCGAAGGCGCCCAGGTCGAGGTGTGGATCCTCGGCAGCAGCGGCGGGCAGAGCGCGACCGTCGCCGGCCGGAACTCGCTGCGTTTCGCCGCGAACTACCACGTCAGTCCGTCCACTGTGCTCGAAGCGGTCGACGCCTACCGGCACGCGTTCCGCCCGTCTCCGGCACTGAGCCGGCCGTATGTGGCGGTGTCGGCCGACGTGGTCGTGGCCGACGACGACGCCACTGCCCGGCACCTGGCCGCCGGCTACGCGTCCTGGGTCCGCAGCATCCGCCGCGCCGAGGGCGCGATCCGCTTCCCCACGCCCGAAGAAGCCGCCGCCCACACGTGGAGCGACGAGGACCGCGCGCTGGTCGCCGACCGCGTCGACACCCAGTTCGTCGGCTCGGCGGCCACGGTGTCGGCCCGGCTGCGTCAGCTCCAGGAGGCCACCGGCGCCGACGAGCTCGTGATCACCACCATCACCCACGATCACGCCGATCGTGTCCGCTCCTACCAGCTCCTCGCCGAGCACTGGACCCGGAACTGACCAGCCAGGAGGACACCGTCATGTCTCATCTGCATCTCGCGGTCGCGCTCGACGGAGCGGGCTGGCATCCCGCCGCCTGGCGCGCGCCGGACGCGCGACCGGACGAGCTGTTCACCGCCCGCTACTGGACCGATCTGGTCACCGAGGCCGAAAAGGGCCTTGTCGACTTCGTGACGATCGAGGACTCGCTCGGGCCACAATCGACCAAGATCGACGGGCCGGACGATCGCACCGACCAGGTCCGTGGCCGGCTCGACGCGGTCCTGATCGCCGCCCGCGTCGCACCGCACACCCGGCGCATCGGACTGGTCCCGACCGCCGTCGTCACCCACACCGAGCCGTTCCACCTCGCCAAGGCGATCGCCACGCTCGACTACGTCAGCACCGGGCGCGCCGGTGTCCGCGTGCGGGTGTCCGGCAGCAGTAGCGAAGCCCGGCACTTCGGCCGCCGGGAGTTCCCCGAGTTCCGGCTGCCCCTCCCGGATGCATCCGGCGGCTTCGTCGAGGACCTCTTCGACGAGGCCGCCGACTACGTCGAGGTCCTGCGCCGCCTGTGGGACAGCTGGGAGGACGACGCGGAGATCCGCGATGTGGCGACCGGGCGCTTCATCGATCGCGACAAGCTCCACTACATCGACTTCGAAGGCAGATGGTTCTCGGTCAAGGGACCGTCGATCACCCCGCGCCCGCCACAAGGACAGCCACCGGTCACAGCGCTCGGACATGCCACGGTGCCCTACCGCCTCGCCGCCCGTGCCGCCGACATCGCCTATGTGACTCCCCACGACCCGCGGCAGGCGCGGGAGATCGAGCGCGAAGTCCGTGCGGAGCAGGCCACCGCCGGGCGCGCGGCAGACCCGTTGCACGTGTTCGCCGACCTCGTGGTGTTCCTCGACGAGAACCCGGCCGCCGCCGCTCGCCGCAAGTCGCAACTGGACGAGCTCGCCGGAACCGAGTACGGCTCCGACGCCGCGGTCTTCACCGGAACGCCGGCGCAGCTCGCCGATCAGCTCATCGAATGGCGCGACGCCGGGCTGTCCGGCTTCCGGCTCCGGCCCGGCGCGATCCCCCACGACCTGACCGCGATCACCCGGGCGCTCGTCCCCGAACTGCAGCGACGAGGAGCCTTCCGCCGCGAGTACGAGGCCACCACACTGCGCGGCCTGCTCGGGCTCGCGCGCCCGGCCAACCGGTACGCCGCCTGAGGAGGACGCGACATGAACAAGCCGCTGAAGCAGATCCACCTCGCCGCGTCCTTCCCCGGCGTCAACAACACGACCGTCTGGAGCCACCCCGACTCGGGAAGCCAGATCGAGTTCACCTCCTTCACCCATCTCGCCCGCACCGCCGAGCGCGCGAAGTTCGACTTCTTCTTCCTCGCCGAGGGACTCCGGCTGCGTGAGCAGCACGGCAAGATCTACGACCTCGACGTCGTCGGCCGCCCGGACACCTTCACCGTGCTCGCGGCACTGGCCGCGGTGACCGACCGGCTCGGTCTGGCCGGCACCATCAACTCCACGTTCAACGAGCCCTACGAGGTGGCACGCCAGTTCGCCAGCCTCGACCACCTCTCCGCCGGACGTGCCGCATGGAACGTCGTGACCTCATGGGACGCGTTCACCGGCGAGAACTTCCGGCGCGGCGGGTTCCTCCCACAGGACCAGCGCTACGACCGGGCGCGGCAGTTCCTGACGGCGGCCGGGAAGCTGTTCGGCTCCTGGCGCGGCGACGAGATCGTCGCGGACACCGAGACCGGCGTCTTCCTCACCGATCCTCGGGCCGGCGAGTTCGCGCACCGCGACGCGCACTTCGACATCTCGGGCCGGTTCACGGTCCCCCGGAGCCCGCAGGGCCGCCCGGTGATCCTGCAAGCCGGCGATTCCGACGAGGGCAGGGAATTCGCCGCCTCCTCCGCGGACGCGATCTTCAGCAGGCACGCCACGCTGGAGGCCGGCCAGGCGTTCTACGCCGACGTCAAGGCCCGGCTGGCACGCTACGGGCGCACGCCCGAACAGCTCGTCGTGCTCCCCGCGGCCACCTTCGTCCTCGCCGACACCGATGCCGATGCCACCGAACTCGCGCGCGACGTTCGGCGCGCCCAGGTCAGCGGGCAAACCGCGATCAAGCTCCTCGAGCAGCTGTGGAACCGGGACCTGTCGGCCTACGACCCGGAGGGACCTCTCCCGGAGATCGACCCGCTCGTCGGCGAACCGACGATCGCGCCCGGCCGGGCCAGCATCCGGCTCTACCGCGACCCGCTCGCCGTCGCGCGGCAGTGGCGGGAGCTGGCCGAAGCCAAGAACCTGTCCATCCGGGAACTGATCACCGAAGTCACCGAACGCCACACCTTCGTCGGATCACCGCGCACCGTGGCCGCCTCTATCAACGACCTCGTCCAGGCCGACGCCGCCGACGGCTTCGTCCTCGCGCCCTACGTGACCCCGGGCGGGCTCGACGAGTTCGCCGACAAGGTCGTGCCGTTGCTCCAGGAACGAAAGGTGTTCCGGACCGACTACACCGGCTCCACCCTGCGAGCACACCTCGGCATCGACACGAGGTCTACGGCTCGGTGAGCACGCGGTAGCCCGCGTCGACAGGGATCCGGACCCCGGACAGTGCGGCCAGTTCGGTGTCGACAACGGCGGCGATGACAGCGGCCACGTCGTCGGGCTCCAGCACCCGGCCCAATACCGATCGGGCGGCGCGGACCGCGGCCTGCTCGCCGGTCAATGTGGCGGCCGTGGCATCGGTCCGGACCGCGCCCGGAGCGATGACGTTGACCCCGATGCCGTGCCGGCCGGCCTCGGCGGCGACGTGCCGCGCGAACGCGTCGAGCGCCGCTTTGGCGCTCGCATGCGCGATCGCGCCGGGCCGCGTCACTTCGGAGCTGAGACTTGACAGGTACACGATGCGGCCGGCCTGGTGCTCCCGCATCACCGGCAGCACCCGCTGGGTGAGATGAAAGGCGGCGGCCAGCTCGCCCGCGACCTTGTCCCGAAAGTCGGGCCAGGGCATGGTCTCGACCGACCCGAACGGCGGCGGCACATTCGCGTTGCACACCAGGGCATCGATCCGCCCGTGCCGCGCCACCACATCGCCGACCAAGGCCGCCACGTCGTCGGCCTTGCGGACATCCGCGCCCGCGACGTCTGCCGACCCGCCGAACGCCTCGATGTCGGCCGCGACCTGGCGCGCGGAGTGCCGGTCAGTGCGGTAGTTCACCACCACGTGGTACCGGCGGCGGGCGAGCGCGCGTGCGACGGAAGCGCCGATCCCCCGGCTGGCGCCGGTCACCAGCGCTACGTGTGTCATCTCGCCCCTCCTGTCACGAACACAGCCGATGCTATGCATGAAGCTAACCTATGGAAAGCCCCTACCTTCAGGTAAGCTCATTACCTGTGGCACGGAAAGCAGGCAGCAACGCCGGGCATCGGTCGGCAGGTGATGTGTTCCACAGCGACTGCCCGGCGCGGATGGTGCTCGACCATGTGACGAGCCGA
>DASZUO010000309.1:0-25048 GCA_035547575.1 Amycolatopsis sp.
GTGGACGGCACCGACCGTCCGGCGCTGCTCGAGGCGGTGAAGGGGGCCGACGCGCTGCTCGTGCGGTCCGCCACGAAGGTCGTCTCCGAGGTGCTGGGCGCCACCACCCGGCTCAAGGTCGTCGCGCGCGCCGGCGTCGGCCTGGACAACGTCGAGGTTCCCGCCGCCACCTCGCGCGGCGTGCTGGTGGTCAACGCCCCGACCTCGAACATCGTCTCCGCCTGCGAGCACGCGATCGCGCTGCTGCTCGCCGTCGCCCGCCGCGTGCCCGCCGCCAACGAGAGCCTGCGCGGCGGGGAGTGGAAGCGCAGCGCGTACACCGGCGTCGAGCTGAACGGCAAGACCGTCGGCGTCGTCGGCCTCGGCAAGATCGGCCAGCTGTTCGCGCAGCGGCTGGCCGCATTCGGCACCACGATCGTCGCCTACGACCCGTATGTCTCGGCCGCGCGCGCCGCGCAGCTCGGCATCGAGCTGGTCAGCCTGGACGAGCTGCTCTCGCGCGCCGACGCGATCTCGATCCACCTGCCCAAGACGCCGGAGACCGTCGGCTTGATCGACGCCGAGGCGCTCAAGAAGACCAAGCAGGGCGTCATCATCGTCAACGCCGCGCGCGGCGGTCTGATCGACGAGGACGCGCTCGCCGACGCCATCCGCAGCGGCCACGTGGGCGGCGCGGGCATCGACGTGTTCATCAGCGAGCCCACCACCGCCAGCCCGCTGTTCGAGCTGGACAACGTCGTCGTCACGCCGCACCTCGGGGCCTCCACGAACGAGGCGCAGGACCGCGCGGGCACCGACGTCGCGCACTCGGTGCTGCTCGCGCTGCGCGGCGACTTCGTGCCGGACGCGGTGAACGTCGCGGGCGGCGGTGTGGTCGGCGAGGAGGTGCGCCCGTACCTGCCGCTCACCCAGAAGCTCGGCACGGTCGTGTCGGCGCTGAGCCAGAAGGCGCCGTCGTCGGTCAGCGTCACGATCAGCGGCGAACTGTCCAGCGAGGACGTCAGCGTGCTCCAGCTCGCGGCTCTGCGCGGCGTGTTCTCGGGCGTCGTCGAGGACCAGGTCACGTTCGTCAACGCGCCGCGGCTCGCGGAGGAACTGGGCGTGCGGGTCGAGCTGGTCACCGAGCCGGAGAGCCCGAACTGGCGCAGCCTGGTCACCGTCCGCGCGGTGCACGAGGACGGCAGCACGGTGCGGGTGTCGGGTTCGGTCACCGGTAAGGACGAGGTGCAGAAGCTGGTCGAGGTCAACGGCCGCCACTTCGACATCCGCGCCGAGGGCCATGTGCTGCTGCTCGAGTATCCGGACCGCCCTGGCGTGATGGGCCGCGTCGGCACGGTGCTGGGCGAGGCTTCGGTGAACATCGAGGCCGCGCAGATCAGCCAGACCACGGACGGCACCGACGCGATCATGCTGCTGCGCGTGGACCGCGAGGTCGACTCGCACCTCCTGGAGCCGATCGCCGCGACCGTGGGCGCGCGCACCATTCGCGCCATCACGTTCGAATAGCAGGACTCCGCTACGAAAGTCGGCTATTTCCGGTTTGCCCCTGGATGACCGCCGGGTCTTCGGTTAGGTTCGCATCCTCGCCTTGATCAGGAGTGGACTCGATGAGACCTTGGGCCCGGCGGTCCGCCATGGCCGCCTTCGCTGTCGTTCTGACGACATCGCTGCCCGGCACCGCCGGTGCGGCCGAGCCCGATCCGCTCGCCGAGGGCGTCCCCACCGCGAAGGTGAACACGGCCGGCAAGATTGCGCCGCGGCCGGGCGCCGACGGTAAGGCGACCGCGTTCATCGAGCTGGCCCAGCAGCCCGCCGTGGACGCCTACAACACCGAGCAGGCCAAGGGATCCGGCCGCGCGAAGGCGAGGGACGCGGCCAACGCCGCGAAGGCGAACACCCGCAGCCTTGCCGGCGCGGTGCTCGGCCAGTTGCGCTCGCTCGACGCGAACACCAAGCTGCTGTTCCAGACCGCCAACGCGGTCTCCGGTGTCGTGGTCACGGCCGACACCGCGAAGATCCGCGAACTGGCGCAGCGGCCCGACGTCGTGTCGATCCGGACCGTCGTGCCCAAGACTCGCGGCAACAACAGCGCCGCCCAGCTGACGAACACGCTCACCGCGTGGCAGCAGACCGGCCGCTTCGGCGACGGCGTCCGGATCGGCGTGATCGACGACGGCATCGACTACACGCACGCCGACTTCGGCGGTCCCGGCACCAGGGACGCCTACACCGCGATCGACCGCACGAAGCCGACCCCGCTGTTCCCTGGCGCCAAGGTCGTCGGTGGCACCGATCTCGTCGGCGACGACTACGACTCCGCGGGCACCAGCGGCTCGCCGGACCCGGTGCCCGACCCGAACCCGCTGGCCTGCGGCGAGCACGGCACGCACGTGGCGGGCACCGTCGGCGGCCTCGGCCTGAACGCCGACGGCAGCACGTTCACCGGCGACTACGCCGAACTCACCGCGGACTCGCTGAGCGCGATGCGGATCGGCCCTGGCACGGCACCGAAATCGTCGCTGTACGCGATCAAGGTCTTCGGCTGCGCGGGTTCGACGGAGGCCACGTCGGCGGCGATGGACTGGGCGCTGGACCCGGACGGCGACGGCGACTTCGCCGACCACCTCGACATCGTCAACATGTCGCTGGGCAGCGACTTCGGCGCGCCGGACGACCCGGACTCGCTGTTCGTGCGCAAGCTCGCCGAGAACGGCGTGTTGCCGGTGATCTCCGCCGGCAACGGCGGTGACCTCTACGACGTGGCGGGCGCGCCCGGCAACACGCCCGAGGCGCTGACCGTCGCGAGTTCGCGGGACGCGTCGGTGCTGCGCGACGCGGCGGACGTGACCGCGCCGGCGGACGTCGCGGGGCAGAAGGGCGGCCAGTACAGCCAGAGCTACGCGGGCTACGACACCCTCGACGCGACCAACTCCGTGGTGCGGCTGTCGTCGGCCAACCCGGACGGCTGCAAGGCGTACACCGATGCCGACAAGGCGAGCGCGGCGGGCAGGTTCGTCTGGCTCGAATGGGACGACAACGACGCGACCCGCGCGTGCGGTTCGGCGGCACGGGCGAACAACGCGCAGGCGGCAGGGGCGGCGGGCGTGCTGTTGTCCTCCACTGTCGAGCATTTCGCCGCCGGTATCGCGGGCAACGCGGCGATCCCGATGTTCCAGTTCACCGCGTCGGCGACCACCCAGGTGCGCCCCGCGCTGAACGCGGGCACCCTGCGCGTCCGCCTGTACGGCACCGGGCGGGCGGCGCTGCCGACGTCAGATCAATCCATTGTGGACACGCCGAGCTCGTTCACGTCGCGTGGGGTGCGCGGCCCGGCGGTGAAGCCGGACGTGGCCGCTCCGGGCGACACGATCTCGTCGGCGTTCCGCGGCAGCGGCAACGACCGGACCGTCCTGTCGGGCACGTCGATGGCGGCCCCGCACACGTCCGGGATCGCCGCGCTGGTGCGCCAGGCGCATCCGGACTGGTCGGTCGAGGAGGTCAAGGCCGCGATCGTGAACAGCGCCGGGCACGACATCGCCGCGGACGGCAAGACCTACGCGCCGCAGCGTGTCGGCGCCGGCCGGGTCGACGCGAAGGCGGCGCTGGACACGAGCGTGCTCGCCTACGTGCAGGACGACCCCGGCACGGTGAGCGTCGGGTTCGGCACCGTCGAGGCGCGCCGCCCGGTGTCGCTGACGAAGACGATCAGGGTCGCGAACAAGGGCGACAGGGCGGCGTCCTACGGCGTCTCCTACCAGGCGGTGGACCCGCTGCCGGGTGTGCGGTACGAGGTGTCGGCGAACTCGGTCAGCGTGCCGGCGCACGCCGTCGCGCTGGTGCGGGTGACGTTGCGGATCGCGGATCCGGCGGCGCTGCGCAAGGTCATCGACCCGACGATGGAGACGGCGCAGGCGGGCCTGGCGCGGCAGTTCCTCGCCGACGCGTCCGGCCGGGTGGTGCTCACCCCGTCCGCCGGCGGCGTCTCGTTGCGGGTGCCCGTGTACGCGGCGCCGAAGCCGGTCTCGTCGATCACCACGCCGAACTCCCTGAGCTTCCGCGGCGACCAGGCGATGCTCCCGCTCGGCGGCCGCGGCGTCGACCAGGGGCGCGGCAGCGAGCGGTACCAGTCGTTGATCAGCGTCCTGGAACTGCAGGCCTCGTCGCCGAAGCTGCCGCCGTGCCGCGGGAAACTCACCGACGGCTGCACGATCAACGACACCGCGAAGGGCGGCGACCTGCGGTACGTCGGCGCGGCCTCGACGGCGCCGCTGGCGAAGCAGCAGGGCCACGCGCAGGACTCGTTGCTCGCGTTCGGACTGTCCACGTGGGGCGACTGGGCCAACATCGGCAGCAACACGATCCCGTTCGTCGACATCGACACCACGGGTGACGGCGACCCGGATTTCGAGGCCTACGTGACGAAGGCGGCCGGCTCCGACGTGCTGCTGGTGAACACGGTCGACCTGAACCGGCCCGGCCTCCCGTCGGTCGGCCTTGAGGCGCTCAACGGCCAGCTCGGCGACGTGGACACGAACGTGTTCGACACGGACGTCCTCGTCCTGCCGGTGCGCGCCGCGGCGCTGGGCATCGACCCGAACGCGGCGTCACACAAGATCAGCTACACCGTCGGGGTGGCCGGCTACTACACCGCGCCCAGCGCCACCAATGGGTTGATCGACTCCGTGGACACACCGCTGTCGTTCGACGCGCTGACCCCCGGGTACACGATCAAGGGCGGCGGCGACCCGGCGCTGGTCTACACGGCCAAGCCAGGCACCGCGCTGGTCGTGACCCGCAACCCGGCGTCCACCGACACGTCGCTGGGCCTGCTGGCGCTCGAGCATCAGAACGCCTCCGGCGACCGGGCGTCGGTCGTCCGGGTCTCAGGTGGACGCCCATTCTGAGGCGACCCGGTACCCGAAAGAGTGTCTCGCCGCCTGGGAAATTAAGGCATACGGGTGGTGCCGCTTCGGCTTGTCAGCCACTGCCGGTAACCTGCCGAGGCTGGAGTTTTCGTGCGAACGGGGGCTGACCGGTTGCTCCCGAGCACTGGTAGACGGAGGTGTCTGGATGCGGCTCGCGGTGATCCCAGGAGATGGGATCGGTCCCGAAGTGATCACCGAGGCGCTCAAGGTACTCGGCGAGGTCGCGCCCTCGGTCGAGACGACGAACTACGACCTCGGCGCCGCCCGCTGGCATTCCACCGGTGAGTTGCTGCCGGAGTCGGTACTGGGCGAGCTCCGGCAGCACGACGCGATCCTGCTCGGCGCCGTCGGCGACCCGACCGTGCCCAGTGGCATCCTCGAGCGCGGCCTGCTGCTTCGCCTGCGCTTCGAACTCGACCACCACGTCAACCTGCGCCCGGCCCGCCTCTACCCGGGTGTGCGCGGCCCGCTCGCCGACACCAGCTCCGAGATCGACATGATCGTCGTACGCGAGGGCACCGAGGGCCTGTACGCAGGCAACGGCGGCCTGCTGCGCAAGGACACCGAGCACGAGATCGCGACCGAGGTCAGCGTCAACACCGCGTTCGGCATCCGCCGCGTGGTCGCAGACGCGTTCAACCGCGCCGAGGAGCGGCCGCGCAAGCACCTGACCCTGGTGCACAAGACGAACGTGTTGCTGCACGCCGGTTCGCTGTGGTCGCGGATCGTGGAGGAGGTGTCCCTCGAGCACCCCGCGGTCACGGTCGCCTACTCCCATGTGGACGCCGTGACCATCCACCTGGTCACCGACCCCGGCCGGTTCGACGTGATCGTCACCGACAATCTCTTCGGCGACATCATCACCGACCTGGCCGCCGCCGTGACCGGGGGCATCGGGCTGGCCGCGAGCGGCAACCTCGACATCACACGCCGCAACCCGAGCATGTTCGAGCCGGTGCACGGCAGCGCGCCCGACATCGCCGGGCAGGGCCTGGCCGACCCGACCGCCGCCGTGCTGTCGGTGTCGCTGCTGCTGGACCACGTCGGCCAGCGCGAGGCGGCCCGCCGCATCGAGGCGTCCGTGGCCTTCGACCTCGCCACCCGTGACCAGGCCAACCCGGGTTCGACGCACGCGATCGGCGACCGGCTCGCCGCTCTGGTCTCCTCGAACACTCGCCCCGTCTCCTGAGTTGTGGGCCACTTCGCCCGCCACGTGCTTGGTGGCGGGCGGAGGGGTGTGGCATAGTGGCCTGGTGGCTTCTTTCGCCGTGATCATTATTGGCGGGCGCGCCGGGTAGTGTTCCCTGTGGACACCGGCGCGCAGACCTCTCGCATCCGCGGGAGGTTTTTTCTTTGCCCACCTACCACTCAGGAGAGAGCCGTGACTCGCACGGAGCCCGCTGGAACACCGCTCGGCGACGATTTCCATCTGTACGACACGACGCTGCGCGACGGTGCGCAGCGCGAGGGGATCTCGTACTCGGTCGCCGACAAGCTGGCAGTCGCGCGGCTGCTCGACGAGCTGGGCGTGGGCTTCATCGAGGGCGGCTGGCCGGGCGCGCTGCCGAAGGACACCGAGTTCTTCGCCCGGGCCGCGAAGGGGGAGCTGGCGCTCAAGCACGCGGTGCTCGTGGCGTTCGGCTCGACCCGTAAGGCGGGCACCTCCGCGGAGCAGGACAAGCAGGTGCTTGCCCTGCTCGAGGCGCAGACGCCGGTGGTGACGCTGGTCGCGAAGTCCGATCGCCGCCACATCGAGCGCGCGCTGCGGGTGGACGTGACCGAGGCGTGCGACATGGTGGCCGACACCGTGTCCTTCCTGGTGCGCGAGGGCCGCCGGGTGTTCCTGGACGCGGAGCACTTCTTCGACGGCTACGCCTACGACGCCGAGACGTCGCTGCGCGTGCTGGAGGCGGGGGCGAACGCGGGCGCCGACGTGGTGGTGCTGTGCGACACCAACGGTGGCCAGCTTCCGCTGGATCTCGCCGAGACCGTGCGCGATGTCAAGGCGCGCACCGGTTTCCGGCTCGGCATTCACTGCCAGGACGACACTTCCTGCGCGGTGGCGAACAGTCTCGCCGCCGTGCAGTCCGGTGCCACGCACGTGCAGTGCACCGCGAACGGGTACGGGGAACGGGCGGGCAACGCCGACCTGTTCGCCGTCACCGGGAACCTCGTGGCCAAGCTCGGCATGGAGGTCCTCCCGACCGGAGGGGCCGCCGAGCTGACCCGCGTCTCCCATGCCCTTGCCGAGATCGCGAACATCGCCCCCGACACCCACCAGGCTTATGTCGGGGCGTCGGCCTTCGCCCACAAGGCGGGGCTGCACGCGAGCGCTATCAAGGTGGATCCGTTGCTGTACAACCACATCGATCCATCTCTCGTCGGCAATGACATGCGGGTACTGGTCACCGAGATGGCCGGCAGGGCCAGCCTGGAGCTCAAGGGACGTGAGCTCGGGGTCGACCTTGCCGGCCGGCCCGAAGCGGTCACCAGCGCGGTCAACAAGGTCAAGCGGCTGGAGGCGGAGGGCTGGTCCTTCGAAGCCGCCGACGCGTCGCTGGAACTGTTGCTGCGCAAGGAAGTCGGCGAGACCTTCAGCGAGCCGCCGTTCACGCTGGAGTCCTACCGCGTGCTGCTCGACCACCGTGGGGACGGCGAGGTGATCTCCGAGGCGACCGTCAAGGTGCACGTCAAGGGGGAGCGGGTCATCGCCACCGCGGAGGGCAACGGTCCGGTGCACGCACTGGATGCCGCGCTGCGCAAGGCGTTGAGCCCGTATCTGTCCTGGTTGGACAGTGTGGAGCTGGCGGACTACAAGGTGCGCATCCTGCCCAGCCACCCGGGCACCGACGCCACCACGCGCGTTCTGCTCGAATCCAGCGACGGCGAACGCGAGTGGACGACGGTCGGCGTCCACCCGAACATCGTCGAAGCCAGCTGGCTCGCGCTCTGCGACGCCCTCATCCACAAGAACCTGCGGGGCTGAGCGCTTTGTGTAAGGTGGCGCCGTGCGGTTAGCTCGGATTGCTCATGCAGGTGGCGTCGCGTTCGCGTCGGTCGAGGAGGACCAGGTCCTCGAGATCGCCGAACATCCTTTCGGACGGCCCAACTTCACCGGTAAGCGCTGGCCCCTCGCCGACGTGCGGTTGCTGGCGCCGATCCTGCCCTCGAAGGTGATCGCGGTCGGGCGGAACTACGCGGCGCACGCGGCCGAGTTCGGCAACGAGGTGCCCACCTCGCCGATGACGTTCCTCAAGCCGTCCACGAGCGTGATCGGGCCGAACGCGGCGATCAGGCTGCCCGCGGTGTCGGAGCGCGTCGACTTCGAGGGTGAGCTCGCCGTCGTCATCGGCCAGCCGATCAAGAACGTGCCCGCCTCGCGCGCGGCGAGCGTGATTCTCGGCTACACCATCGCCAACGACGTCAGCGCTCGCGACCTGCAGAAGGCCGACGGGCAGTGGGGGCGCGCCAAGGGGTTCGACACGTTCTGCCCGCTCGGACCGTGGATCGAGACCTCGATCGACCCGGCGGACCTCGAACTGCGCACCGAACTGGACGGCGAGGTCAGACAACGTGCACGCACCTCGCTGCTCATCCACAAGATCCCGGAGCTGGTCGAGTTCGTGTCAGGCGTGATGACGCTGCTGCCGGGCGACGTGATCCTCACCGGCACCCCCGAAGGCGTCGGCCCCATGACCAACGGGCAGACCGTCTCGGTCACCGTCGAGGGCATCGGCACGCTCACGAACCCGGTGCAGACCGCCTAGCGAAATCCGGGGCGTGCTCCGGGCGGAGGCCGACGCCGATCAGGTAGGCCGGGAAGAAGCCGGTGCCCGGGATCGCGTTCACCACATGGGCGAACCACTTCGGCGGGCCGCCGCGCCTGCCCTCGATGAGTGGCCGCACGAGGCCGCGATGCATGGCCCGCTGGATCGCCTGCACCAGCACGGTCGGCAGCCGGCGCCTGCGGTGCACCCGCGCCAGTTCGCGCTTGGTGACCCGCCCGCGCCGCAACGGGCCGGCCAGCAGCCGGGCCGTCGCGACCGCGTCCTGCACCGCGAGGTTGATGCCCACGCCGCCCACGGGCGACATGGCGTGCGCCGCGTCCCCGATGCACAGCGCTCCGGCAACGTGCCAGCGGCGGAGCAGGTTCAGCCGCACGTCGAGTTGCTTGACGTCGTCCATCGACTCGATCTTGCCCACCCGGTCAGCGAACTCCGGCAGCACCTGGGCGATGCGGTCGCGGAACGCGTCGAGCCCCTCGGCCCGCAGCTGGGGATCGAGGCCCTTGCGCGCCAGGTAGGCGATCTGGAAGTAGCCCTCGCGCGGGATCACGATCGCGAAATGGCCGTGCCTCATGCCGGGCACGAGGGTCTGCCGCTCGTCGCCCTCGCGCGGCAGGCGGAACCACCAGGTGTCCATCGACACCGGGAACTCGTGCGGCCGCAGCCCGGCCTGCTGCCGGACGACCGACCAGCGCCCGTCGCAGGCGACCGTCAGGCCGGCCTGGATCGCCCCGGTGCTTCCGTCGGCGGTGCGGTAGCGCACGCCGGTGACCCGGTTGCGGTCCCACATCAGGCCGGTGACCTCGGTGTTCATCCGCAGCTCGAAGTGCGGTTCGGCGCGGCCGGCCTCGGCGAGCAGGTCGAGCAGGTCCCACTGCGGCACCATCGCGACGTAGGGGTGGGGGACCCGCAGCCGCGTGAAGTCGGCGACCTGTAGCAGCGTGCCGTCCTCGCTGCGCACCGCCACCTCGGTGAGCTTGCTCTGCGGCAGCGCGGCGAACTGCTCGCCCAGCCCCAGTTCGTCGAGCAGTGCGATGGTCGACGGGTGCACCGTGTCGCCGCGGAAGTCGCGCAGGAAGTCGCCGTGCTTCTCCAGCACCGTCACGTCGACACCCGCCCTGGCCAGCAGCAACCCGAGCACCATGCCCGCGGGGCCGCCACCCGCGATGACGCAGGTCCTTCGCTCGCTCATCGTCTCCACCTCTTTTTCATCACCTGTTGAATAATTCCAGCATGGCTCGGTGAGCTGGGCACGTCAAGCGGGATACGCTGAACGAGCTATGACTCCGTCTAATCCAGCCTTCGCCGCGACCACGGTGCGCGCACGTTTCTGTCCCTCGCCGACCGGCACCCCGCATGTCGGGCTGATCCGCACGGCGCTGTTCAACTGGGCCTTCGCCCGGCACAACAAGGGCGTCCTGGTGTTCCGGATCGAGGACACGGACGCCGCGCGCGACTCCGAGGAGTCCTACGAGCAACTGCTCGACGCGCTGCGCTGGCTCGGCATCGACTGGGACGAGGGCCCGGACGCCGGCGGCGACCACGGCCCGTACCGGCAGAGCCTACGGCGCGACATCTACGCCGACATCGCCCAGCGCCTGCTCACGGCCGGCGAGTTGTACGAGGCGTACTCGACCGGCGAGGAGGTCGAGGCCCGGCGCAAGGCCGCGGGCCAGGACCCGCAACTGGGCTACGACAACTTCGACCGCGACCTCACCGACGAGCAGCGCGCCGCCTACCGCGCCGAGGACCGCAAACCCGTGCTGCGGCTACGGATGCCCGATACCGACCTCGCGTGGAACGATCTCGTGCGCGGCCCGATCAGCTTCCCCGCGGGCACCATCCCGGACCCGGTTCTGGTGCGGGCCAACGGAGATCCGCTCTACACGCTGACCAACCCGGTCGACGACGCGCTGATGCGGATCACGCACGTGCTGCGGGGCGAGGACCTGCTGCCGTCGACGCCGCGCCAGCTGGCGCTGTACGAAGCGCTGCGCCGCATCGGCGTCACCGATTTCACGCCGGAGTTCGGTCACCTGCCCTATGTCATGGGCGAGGGCAACAAGAAACTGTCCAAACGCGACCCGCAGTCGAACCTCTTCAACTACCGCGACCGCGGGTTCATTCCGGAGGGCCTGCTCAACTACCTCGCGCTGCTGGGCTGGTCCATCGCCGAGGACCGCGACATCTTCGGCGTCGACGAACTGATCGAGGCGTTCGACGTGCACAAGGTGAGCGCCAACCCCGCGCGCTTCGACCTCAAGAAGGCCGAGGCGATCAACGGGACGCACGTCCGCGCGCTGCCGGCGGAAGAGTTCGTCCGGCGGGTGATCCCGTACCTGGTCTCGGCCGGCGTGCTGCCCGCGCGGCCGGGCGACGAGCAGTTGGCGAAGCTGCGCGGTATCGCGCCGCTCGTCCAGGAGCGGGTGACGGTGCTCGGCGACGCGGCCGGGTTGCTGCGTTTCCTGTTCGTGGACGAGGAGACCTTCGCGCCCGAGGAGGAGGCGGCGGCCAAGGCGCTCGGCCCGGACTCCGAACCGGTCCTGCGTGCCGCGCTGGAGGCGCTCGAAAGCCTGTCGTCGTGGGCGGCCCCGGCGATCGAGCAGGCGCTCAAGGACGCACTCGTCGACGGGCTGGGTTTGAAGCCCCGCAAGGCTTTCGCGCCGATCAGGGTGGCTGTGACAGGGCGCACGGTATCGCCACCGCTGTACGAGTCAATGGAGCTGCTTGGCCGAACGATCTCACTCGACCGGCTGAGGCGCGCACTCCCGCACAACTGAGAGTAGAGAGTCACGATCACGAATCGACGCTGCTAATCACCTTGTCGGTCGAATCGCGGAAGCGCACAGTCGCCTAGCCTCGCTTGGTGGATTTCGCGCGCACCCTGACGACCGACGCCGACAGAGAGCTGGGCTTTCCGGCGGACCCCTGGCGACCGCCGAATCTTCGCCTGGTGTGCCTGGACATCGACGACACTCTCATCGATTTCACGGCCGCGGGCCGGCGCGCGCTCGCGGCCCTCATCGGCCGGCCGGACATGTGGCCGCTGTGGGAACGGATCACCGATCGGCACGTCGCCCTGGTGGTCGCGGGCGAGCTCGACTACGAGTCGATGCACGCCAGACGCACACGGTGCTTCCTGGGGGAGCTGGGCGTGGTGACGGACCTCGAGGAAGCGGTCGCGTTCGAACGGCGGCGCAAGGACCTGCTGCGTCGGTCGTGGCGGCTGTTCGACGACGTGCTGCCGTGCCTGGACTGGCTCCGCGCCGCGGACGTCCTGCTCGCCGCTGTGACCAACGCCTCCGGCGCGCACCAGCGCGCCAAGCTCGCCGATCTGGGGCTGGCCCGGTTCTTCGACTACGTGGCCATCGCCGGCGAGATGGGAGTCGCCAAGCCCGACCCGGTGATGTTCCACTCGGTCTGCGCGCGACTGGGGTGCGCGCCGTCCGAGGCCGCCCATGTCGGCGACAAGCTCAGGACCGACGCCGTGGGCGCGTTCGAGGCCGGCCTGGAGGGCGTCTGGCTGGACCGCACGGGCAGCGGCGTCGAGGTGCCCGAGGGTGTGCACGCCATCAGGGGGCTCGGCGAGCTGCCGGAGCTGCTGGTCAGCGAGTTCGCCCGGATCGGCGTGCCCGCGCAGCGCTGATCATGGGGCCGGGTTCCGGTCCCGTCGGCGCGTAGTCTAATATTTCTTCCCGGCGGAGCTACTCCGGATCGCGACTGGAGTGGACACCCGTTGGGGTATGGTGTAATTGGCAGCACGACAGATTCTGGCTCTGTTAGTCTAGGTTCGAGTCCTGGTACCCCAGCTGCGAAGAGAAATTCCACTCTGGTAAGTTTCCTTTCGCACCAAGGCAAGCCCCCGTCGTCTAGCGGCCTAGGACGCCGGCCTCTCACGCCGGTAGCGTGGGTTCGAATCCCATCGGGGGTACGTACAACAGACACACGGGCCGCTGTCCGCAATGGGCAGCGGCCCGTGTTGCTGTTGATGGCATGTGTTGATAATCCTCTGGGCAGCGCGGGCGATCTTTGCTGCTTTCCCGGTGATTCCCGGACCTAATCTTGGCCGCGTCTCGGGTCTCGGAATAGAAGTCTCAGGCGGATTGCTCTGAGTGCCGCCCGCACCCGATTCACGCGGAACAGGTTACGGGTCTGTTGTGTCACCGGCCGATGTCGATCACGACCCGGCTGGGTCCAGTCAGGGTGAACACGTGCACCCAGGCGCGGTGACGCAGGCCGAGCCCGATCGAGAGCACGCCTTCGAAGTCGCCGGTGATCCCGACCGCGCGAACGTTGCGCAGCGACGGGGTGCAGAAGGCGCCTGGCCCGCGGTAGGTGGCCTGCCCGTTCTCGTTGTGTGCGGCGGCCGGCCGCGCGGTGACCAGTAGGAACCGTTCGGTACGGGTGGGGCACGGCAGTATCACCGGGCGATCGGACGGGTCGGCGGTCAGCGTCGTGACGAACCGGTGGCTGACCGTCGGGCTCGGTCCGGTCAGGTCCAGGACGACCCGGTCGAAGGTGGCGTGCCGGCCGACCCGGATCCCGGTCAGCTCGGCAGTGGTGGTGGTCGTTGCGGCGGACGCCGGCACCAGGGCGGTGGCGGACAGTGCGAGCATTGCCAGCATCGCGGTGGCGAGGACGGCACACGCCCACATCAGGCGGCGTTTCATGGGAACTCTCCTCGAGCAGAACGCACCAGTGGCTCTGGTGGTTATCGAACAGACGCGGCCGGCGACGGGAGGTTGCGTGCCGGACGTTGTCGTTAGCGGTTTTCGTCCGGTTCGTGACGTTCGTCGTGACCATGGGAGATCGTCCGCATTCGACGCTCCGGGGCGCGGGCGGGATACTGGCTCGATGTCGCCGGATGCCGCGCCTGCGAAGTTGCGTCTGGTGGAGCTGTTGGGTGCCGTGTCTCTGGCTACGGATCTGGGCACCGGGCAGCCGCCGTCGCATGGGGTGCGGACCTCGGTGCTGGCGGTGGCGCTCGGCCGGCAGCTCGGCCTGGACGACGTGTCGGTGGCGGCCGTGCAGCAGGTGGCGTTGCTGCGTTTCCTGGGCTGCACGGCGGATACGTGGGAGACGGCCCGGATGACGGGAGGGGACGATCTGGCGTTCCTGGCCGGGATGGCCCCGGCGGTGATGGGCGGCAAAGCCGAGTTGGGCCGGCGGCTCGTGCGCACGGTCGGCGCCGGGCAACCGCCACTGCGGCGGGCGGCACTGGTGGCGGGGGCGTTGGCCGACCCCGGTGGGGCCAGGCGGTCGCTGTCGGCGCATTGCGAGGTCGCGGCGAGGCTGGCCGGGCGGTTGGGCGCCTCCGCGACGGTGCGCGAGGCGCTCGCTCATGGCTACGAGCGGTGGGATGGCGCCGGGTTCCCGGACGGTCTGGCCGGCGATGCCATCCCGCTGGCGGTGCGGGTGGCGGTGGTGGCCCGGGACGCCGACCTGTGGTGGCGGACCGGCCCGGCGGAGCTGAGTGCGGTGTTACGGGCCCGGCGGGGCCGGGCCTACGACCCCGCCGTGGTCGATGCCTGCCTGGCGGCCGGTCCCGGCGTGCTCGCGGCGCTCGACGGTTCGGATGCGTGGGAGGCCATGCTGGGTGCCGACGCCGGTAGTGACGAGATCGACGGCCCGGGTCTGGATGCGGCGTTGGCGGCGGTGGCCGACTTCGCCGACCTGAAATCGCCCTGGACGCGCGGGCACTCGGCGCGGGTGGCGGAGTTGGCGACCGCCGCCGCCGGTCACCTGGGGATGACGGACCAGGACGTCACTACGGTGCGGCGGGCAGCGCTGGTGCACGACCTCGGGCGGGTGGGGGTGCCCAACGGGATCTGGGATCGTCCGGGACCGCTCGGGGTGACGGAGTGGGAGCGGGTCCGGCTGCACTCGTACCTGACCGAGTCGACATTGGCGTGCTGTCCCGCATTGGCGGCTCTGGGCCGTATTGCCGGTGCCCATCATGAACGGCTGGACGGCTCTGGCTACCACCGCGGCACCCGGGAATCGGCGCCGCTCGAGCGGCTGCTGGCGGTCGCGGATGTGGTCGCCGCCATGGGCGCGGACCGGCCCCACCGTCCGGCGCTGCCGGCGCCGGGCATCGCGGACGCGGTCAAGGGCGAGGTGGCGGCCGGCCGGATCGACCGCGCCGCGGCTGAGGCGGTGCTGGCCGGCGTGGGACGGCGCGGCGGGTGGCCGCGACGGTCCGGGTGGCCGGCGGGCCTGACCGAGCGGGAGGTCGAGGTGCTGCGCCTGATCGCCCGAGGGCGCACCAACAAGGAGGTCGCCGCCGCCCTGTACCTGTCGGTCAAGACCGTGGGCCGGCACATCGAGAACCTCTACACCAAGATCGGTGTCAACTCACGCGCCGCCGCGGCGGTGTTCGCGATGGAGCATCGCCTGCTCGATTCCTGACCCACACGAATGGGGTGTTCGCCCGATGCGACCGCCGCCCCGGCGCGCGCATCGTTTCCTCGACCGACCTTGAACGAGGAGGAACGAATGCCCACCATCGGAGTGCGCGACACCACGCTCTACTACGAGCGGACCGGCCACGGGCCCACCCTGCTGTTCGTCCACGGCATGTGCGCAGACGCGAACGTGTGGGCCGGGCAGGTCCAGCGGCTGTCCGACCGGTTCACCTGCGTCACCTATGACCGGCGCGGCCACACCCGCAGTGGCCGGGGCGGCGAACCCGAGTCCGTGCCGACCCACGCCACCGACGCCGCCGCCCTGATCGAGGCGCTCGGCCTCCGCCGACCGGTCGTGGTCGGCTCCTCCGGCGGCGCCCGAATCGCGGTGGAAGTCGCCCGGACGCGCCCCGGTCTGCTGGCCGGCGCGGTGTTCGCCGAGCCGCCGATCTTCAGTCTCGAACCCGAGGCCGGGCAGGCCTTCCTGGCCGAGATCGGCGCCGCGGTGCGTCCGGCCGCTGACGCCGGCGGGCCGGCCGCCGCTGTCGACGCGTTCTTCCCCCTCGTGTGCCCCGGCTTGTGGTCCCAGCTGGACCAGCGGGCCAAGGATCGCTACCGCGCCAACGGGCCCATGATGCTCGCCGAGTTCGCGGGTCCGCCCTACCAGCTCAGCCCTGGCGACGTCGCCACGATCACCCTGCCCAGCCTGGTACTGGCCGGCACCGACAGCCACCCCGCGCTGCGCGCCATCGCCGCCACCCTCAGCCGCGCACTGCCCGACGCGCGCTTCGTCGAACTGGACGGGGCCGGGCACGTCACCTACGCCGAGCGGCCGGACGGGTTCGCCCGCGCGGTCGCGGCCTTCGTCACCGAGGTCACCAACCGCACCCGCAGCGCCCCACCTCACCCAGAAGCGACGCGCGGCGCCGGCTCCGCTTTATCCGTGGGTTCTGGGTTCGGGCCCCAGGCGGCCCGCTCCTCGGAAGCATAGGTAGCTCCTACATGGCTGCGGTGGCCCGATGGTGAGCGCGGTCGCGGTGCCGGTGCGCGAACGGCCATCGGGACGCTCCGCTAGTGGCTGGTCCGCGTTTTGCCGAGGTACATCAGTTCCCAGATGGCGGAGTCGGTGTGGCTGTCGACGATTTTGTCCGCGTGGTGGTGTTCGATCCGTAGTTCGCCGGTGAAGCGGAGGTAGGCGCCGTCGAAGCCGGCGATCTTGGCGGCCAGTCTCTTGGGGCCGTCGATCTCGTTGATCAGCTTGTTCGCCGTGAGGTCGCGGTGGCGGGTGAAGGTGACGATGTAGCTGTCGGCGCCGTCGCTGTAGGTGTAGCGGGTGAGGTTGGCGACGGGTTTTCCGGTGGTGGTGTCGGTGTAGGCGCCGAGCCGTTCGAAGGTCACGTTGCTGGCGTGGTCGGCGATGATTGTGCCGTTCTCGGCCAGCATGAAGATGGGGATTTCGGCGTAGCCGTATTTCTGTTCCGCGGTTATGTAGGACGCGATGACGCTGTAGGGGCCGGCCTGCCCACGGGCCCAGTACCAGTTGTTGACCAAGGAGGTCATCGGGGCGTTGCCCCAGTTGTGGTCGTGGTATCCCACGCCGGAGGCCTCATGCGATGTGCCGGCTACCCGGTAGGTGGCGTGCACCTTGCCCTGCGGCACTGCGGGCAGCCAGTTGAACTCGTGTTCGTCGTCGGCGCCGTAATACATGTGTCCCGTGGCGGGGCGCCAGGCGGGGACGTCGCCGGTGAGGCTGATCTGGACGGCGATGTCGTCCACCTCCGCGGTGATCTCGTAGCTGTGCAGGTCGCCGCTGAACTCGTTGCCGTCGATGCGCACCTCGCACCGCTCGCGGGAGGCCGAGAACACTTCCGGCGCGAACTTCCCGACCTTGTGGTAGCTGGTGCCGTCGGGCAGGTCGAGGTCGATGCGGATCGTCGGCGCGAGTGGCTTGGCGATGTCGGTGAAGTTCTTGGTGTAGAAGACCACCACCAGTTTGGCGCCGTCGTCGAGGTGGGCGTCGAAGTACCACCACTCGTAAGTTCCCGCGTCGCCGCCGGTCCGTGTCCCGTCCTCCCATGGCGCGACCTGGTCGGGGCTGATGCCGATCCGCTGGTAGTCCGCGGCGGTCGAGCCGAGGCGTGCAGGTATGGCGTTCATCGTGCTGCCCTCCGGTTTCTTGTAATCCGGCAGCTGTCGGATTAAGGTTAGCACTGTTCAGACGACCGCAGGAGGTTCCGTGACCAGAGCACGGCGCGCGCCGGGCCGCCCGCCTGCCGACGCACCGCTGCCCGATCTGGCGGAGATCCTGCAGCGCGGACTGGAGGCGTTCGCGGAACTGGGCTACGAGGCGGTGTCCGTGCGGCAGCTCAACGAGTGCCTGGGCATGGGGCACACCTTCATCCACGACCGGTACGCAACCAAGGAAGCGTTCTGGCGGGCGGTCATGGACGCCGCTGTCGCCCAGGTGAACGAGGAGGTCATGGCGGCCTTCGCCAAGGAGCACCCGACCGACGACCTCGGCAGGCTGATCGCCGGCGTACGTGCCTTCCATCAGGCCAGCGCCCGCCGCCCGCACCTCGGCCGGGTCGTCGACTACGAAGCCGGCCGCGACTCGCCACGCCTGGCCTATCTGCACACGTTGATGGGTCCGCTCAACAACGCGGCGCGGCCGGTCTTTGATCGGCTTGTCCAGCAGGGCGTGTTACGCGACGTCCCGTTCTACCTCTTCCACTTCGCCATTACCAAGCCGCTGGCCATGTACAGCCAGACACCGTTGGCCCGGCTGTTCGGCCGCCCCGACGACGCTGACGACCACACACTGATGAGCATGCTGGTCCTCAATGGACTGCTCACACAACCCACCAAGTAGCCGGAGTCGCCGTATGTCCGCTGTCCAGCGTTCTTCCAGGACTCTGTGGATCCTCTCCGCCGCCATCGCCGCCGGTCTGCTCGTCGCGGCCTTCGTCCCCGGCGGGGGCGCACGGCTGGTGGTGATCGTGGTCCAAGTCGGGTTCGTGCTTCTGCACGGCGCGCGGCGCTACGGCTGGCGTGCCATCGGGGTCTTCGTCGCGGCGGGCCTGATCATCAGCAATATCCTGGAGAACCTCAGTATCGAGACGGGTTTCCCGTTCGGTCACTACCACTACACCGGCGGCGGGAAGATCTTCCAGGTGCCGTGGTTCATCGGCCCCTCCTACCTGGCCACCGGCTACCTCGCCTGGATCGTGGCCACCGTGCTACTCGGTGACGTGCGTCGAAACGCCCCTTGGCTGACCGCCATCGGCACACCCATCGTCGGCGCGTTCACCATGACTGCCTGGGACCTGGCCCTCGACCCCACCTCGTCCACCATCCATCAGGCCTGGATCTGGGAGAACGGCGGCGGCTTCTTCGGCGTCCCCCTGGTCAACTTCCTGGGCTGGACCTTCACGGTCTACCTGTTCATGCAGGTCTTCGCCGTCTATCTGCGCGACCGCGGCCCTGCCGTACAGCCGGACCGAACCACGGCCGGCGACCTGCAAGCGGTGCTGCTCTACGCCGCGACGGCAATCTCGTTCGTCACCACGTTCTTCACCGCCGAACGCGCCACCGTTACCGACGCCACCGGCGCAACCTGGCACACCGCCGACATCCACGAGACCTCAGTCCTGCTTGCTGTGTACGGAATGTTCTTCCTCGCCCTCCTGGCCCTGCTGCGCATCGCCCAACGACACAGCACCACAGCGCCATCGGCATCGGATGAGCGGGTCGTTCGTGAGCGGCCGACTGCGCGAGCATGAGCTCGGGGTTACTTCTGCTCGGCTGACGTGCCTGTGCGGCGACGGTTCTCGCGGGCGGCTTCGGTCGGCCGGTTGTCCTCGAGGGCGACCCGTCTGCGATCGCCGCGAGGCTGCTCATCCGCGGGGTGCGCCGGCGGCTTCGGACAGCGCGGCCACTACCTGGTACTCGACGTGGCTGATCTCGGCGTCGCGCTGCAACTGCGCGTCGAATGCGGCGGGCGCCGCACCCAGCTAAGTCACCCAGGTCGCGCTGGCCGCCGGGTCCTCCATCGAGTTCTTCTCCGGCGGGACGGCCGAGGACACGACCACCGAGGCCCTTCAGGAACTCGCCACCAGCCCGCCTGCGATCGGGCGGTACGGGCAAGCGGCGCCCCTCCCGCGAGGGGCGCCGCAGGCCTCACGCCAGAGCGTCTGTGGGCGTCAGCCGCGCCGCTCGGATCGCCGGGTAAGCGCCCGCGAGCGCCCCGACGACGGCAGCCACGGCGACACCGCCGAACACCGCGACCGGTGGCAGCACCACGGGCCACTGCTGCGCGATCGCATACCCGCCGGTGACCGCGGCGCCGACCAGCACGCCCGCCGCCCCGCCGAGCGCCGACAGCAGCACCGACTCGGCGACGAACTGTCCCCACACCTGCCGCCTCGTCGCGCCGAGTGCTCGCCGCAGGCCGATCTCCCGCCGCCGCTCCAGCACGGAGATGACCATGGTGTTGGCCACGCCGACACCACCGACCAGCAGCGCGACCCCGCCCAGCGCAAGGAAGAGCGCGTTGTACGACGAGTCGGACAGCCGCTTGGCGGCCAGCGCCTCGGACGGCCTGGTCACCTGAACCGCGCTGGGCTCCGCCGGGTTCAGCGTGGTGCCGAGCACCGATCGCACACCCTCCACTTCGGACTCCGTGGCCCGTACGTACACCGTCGTCGGGTGGCCGTCGAAGCCCAGCCGCGCCTTGGCGACGTTCCAGCCGACAAGCACCGAGCGCTCGATCTCGGGCGCGAGCGGCATCGCGTCGAGGATGCCCACCACGGTGAACCACTGGTTCGCCAGCCACACCTGTGGCCGCGATCCCGGCGGCACGTTCACGATGCCGAGGCGGGTCGCCGCCGCAGAACCGAGTACGACAGCGGGGAACCGCGAATTGGCGCCGGTCAGGAAAGTTCCGTCGTGCAGCCGCCCACCGAGCACACCGAGCAGGTCTGGGCCGGCGGCGAGCACGGTCAGCCCGGACGTCTCTTCGGCGTCGATCCGGTCGGTTCGCCGCACTGTGGCCGCAGTGCTGCCCGTCGCGCTGACCGCCGTCACCGGCGCGATTCGCCGTGCCATGGCCACGGATTCCACTGGCAGCTCCGCCTTTCCGCCGCCGAGCAACTGCTGCCCGGGCTGCGCGTGCAACAGGTTGGTGCCCAGCGCGGACAGCCGGTTCTGCAGCGCCTGGCCGCTGGACGCCGGAATGCTGACCACCGCGACGATGGCCGCGATGCCGATCGCGATGCCAAGAGCCGACAGCATCGCCCGCAGCGGCCGGGTCCGCATCCCGTGCAGCCCGTTCTCCAGCGCGTCCAGCGGGCCGAGCCGTGTCGGCGACGGCAGTGGCTTCATGACCGGACCTCCCCGTCCAGAACCTCGATCTGCCGCCGCGCACCGGCCGCGATCCGCCGCTCGTGGGTGATGATGACGATCGTCGTGCCGCCGCGGTTCAGTTCGCTGAGCTGCGCCAGAATGCCGTCGCCGGTCCGGGTGTCGAGGTTGCCCGTCGGCTCGTCGGCGAGCACGATCGGCGGCCGGTTCACCACCGCACGGGCGATCGCGACCCGCTGCCGCTCACCCCCGGACAGCTCGCTCGGCAGGTGCAGCGCCCGGTGCGCCAGTCCGACACGGTCCAGCGCGGCCATCGCGAGCTCCCGCCGCTGTCGCCTCGGCACCCCGGCGTAGGCCAGGCCACCGGCCACATTGTCCAGTGCGGTCAGCCCGTCGGTCAGGAAGAACTGCTGGAACACGAAGCCGATCCAGGCGGAGCGGACTGCCGACAACCGGCGATCGGGCAGCCGTGAGACATCGTGCCCGCATACTTTCACCGTGCCGTCACTGGGCCGGTCCAGCGTTCCCATCAGGTGCAGCAGCGTCGACTTGCCCGACCCCGAAGGCCCTACGATCGCGAGCAGTTCACCGTCCGCCACGGCGAGCGAAACCCCCCGTAAGGCCCGCACCCCGCCGGGATAAGTCTTGCTCACGTCGCATAGTTCGAGCACGGTCATGACGTGGTCACCACCTGCTGGCCGTCGCGCAGGTCACCGCGCACCTCGACGAGTCCCCGCGCGAACAGTCCGGTTTGGACGGACACCAGCCGGTGCCCGGTGGGTTCCACGACCTCGACCGCCAGGCCGCCCTCGGCGAGCGCGAGCAGCGCGCCGACCGGCACGGCGAGCACCCCGGGATGGCTTCCGGTTGTGAAGATCGCGCTGACCGGCGCCGATTCCAGCCGGCCCGCGGCGTTCTGGTCCTCGAGCGTGATCGTCACGTCGATGGTGGCGTCGCCGCCCTGGTCGCCCTGGGTGGCCGTGGTGCCGATCGACGTGATCGTGCCCGCGGTGCTGCCGCCGCCGGTGATGTCGAGCGCGACCTTGTCACCCTGCCTCGCGATGCTCTGCTTGGCGACATCGAGCTTCACGGTGACCGCCCGCTGCGTGCCGGTGACCTTCATCAGCTGTCCACCGGCCGCGTCCCCGAGCTGCGCCGGGACGGACGAGACCCGGACGGCGCCGGCTTGCACGACAACGGCTTCGGGCGCAAGCGTGCCGGTTTCGGTCAGCCCCAGCGAGTGCTGCCAGCGCTTGAGGGCATCGGCGGTGGCCTGCGTGAAGGTGGTGTCCGGGGTGCCGAACCCGGCAAAGCCGAGTGCCTTGAGGTTCTCCTCGAGCACGCGCACATCCGGGCCCTTTGTGATACCGAGCGCCAGATTCCGGTACAGCGGCGTGTCACCGTAGAACAGTGGCACGGGCGTGGCGTCCACTTTGTACACCGGCTGGCCGCGGCTGACCACCGTGCCGGCGGCGGGCAGCCAGGTGATCGTGCCCTGCCTCTTGCCGCTCAGCGCGCGCTCGGGCCCGTAGCCGAGCGTGCCGTCCTCGGTGTCCTGTTCGGCGAGGTCGGTGCGCACCACCCTGGCGGTGGCCGGCGGGCCGGGAGCCGCTGGCGCGGCGGCGGACGGGTTGTCGCCAACCCTGGCCAGGAGCACGACCGTGCCGCCGGCCAGCACCGCGAGCGACACAACGCCGGCGCCGAGCCAGCGGACGCGGCGCCGGCGGCGAAGCAACTGTGGTCCCTCGGTCATCGGCTGCCGCCCCCGTTGGTGACCGTGCCGCCGCCGGGCAGGTCCTGGTGGCACGCCTCGACGGCCGCGTCGATCCTCGCCTTGTCGGACCCGTTCGCCTGGACCTTGATACCGGGGTCCTCCGCGGTCGGATCGGGTACGTCCACCCCGTGCTCTCGCAGGCATTTCGCGACCTGGCGCTGCTTGTCGAGATCCTCGGCGCTGACGGGCCGGGGGGCGCCGCCGTTGGGCAGCAGGCTCTTGCACTTCTCCTGTGCGGCATCGACCTTCGTCTTGTCCACCCCGTCGGGGATGGTGAACCCGGTGCCGCCGTCGCCGGTCTTCGGATCAGGCATGTTCACGCCGTTCTCCCGCATGCACCGGACATAGGCGAGGGCCTGGTCCTCGTCGGACGCGGTCGAGGTGGCGGCGGCCGAGGTGGCCGCCGACGAGATCGAGGCGATCTTGGGGTCGGTACCGTTGTGCGCGCAGGCGGTCAGCAGGGCTGCGGCTCCCACTGCCACGAGCGGCAGGCGCCATCGGATGGACATCGCTCCTCCTTTCTCAGGGGCGTGTCCAGGTGTAGTGACGGGGGCCGCTGGCGGCGTTAAGCGAATTCGTTTATCTCGCGCTTACCTGTCCCGGCGCAGGCTGGTGACGTGCGAGTACTGGTCGTCGAGGATGAGCGGCTGCTGGCGGACACGATCGCCGAGGGCCTGCGCAGGCTGGCCATGGCCGTCGACGTCTGTTACGACGGCGACGCGGCGCTGGAACGCGTCGGTGTGCACTCCTATGACGTCGTCGTGCTCGACCGTGACCTGCCGGGCGTGCCCGGGGACGAGGTGTGCAAGGTGCTGGTGGCGAACGGGGGAGAGGTCCGGGTGCTGATGCTGACCGCGGCCGCCGGGATCGACGATCGGATCGCGGGACTCGACGTGGGCGCGGACGACTACCTCACCAAGCCGTTCGCGTTCGGCGAGCTCGTCGCGCGGCTGCGGGCGCTGGCCCGCCGGGCACGGCCTGCGCTGCCGCCAGTGCTGGCGCGCGCGGGAGTGGTGCTCGACCTGCCGCGGCACCAGGCGTCCCGCGACGGCCGGCATCTTCCGTTGTCCCCCAAGGAGTTCGCGGTACTGGAGGTGCTGATGCGGGCAGAGGGCACGGTGGTGAGCGTCGAGGAGTTGCTGGAGAAGGCGTGGGACGAGCACGCCGATCCGTTCACCAACGCGGTGCGGGTGGCGGTCGGCACGTTGCGCCGCAAGCTCGGTGACCCACCGGTCGTGGACACTGTGCCGGGTGCCGGTTACCGGTTCGGGCCATGAACAGGCTTTCGCTGCGCGCCCGGTTCTCCTTGCTGTACGGGGGGTTGTTCCTGCTGGCAGGAGCGATCCTGCTACTGGTGAACTGGCTCCTGGTGGCGCGGTACCTGCCGGATGCGTCGACGTACGTATCCAATGTGGACAACGGGGGCGCCGTGAGCGGAAGTGTGTCGGGGGGCGCCGGGACCCTGGTGACGTCTATTCAGGACTACCGCAGCTCCGCCGTGCAGACCCTGCTCACCGTGTCCGGTCTCGCGCTGCTGCTCACGGGTGCGCTCGCGGCGCTGTTCGGCTGGCTGATGGCGGGCCGCGTGCTGCAGCCAGTGCACGCGATCACGGTAACGGCGCGACGGCTGGAAGCGGGCAACCTCGACCGGCGGATCAACCTGCACGGCCCGCCCGGTGAGCTGAAGGAACTGGCCGACACGTTCGACGGCATGCTCGACCGGCTGGCCAGCGCGTTCGACAGCCAGCGCCGCTTCGTCGCGAACGCGTCCCACGAGCTGCGCACCCCGCTGGCGGTGCAACGCACTCTGCTCGACGTCGCGCTGGCGGAGGAGAACGTGAGTCCGGATCTGGTGCGGCTGGGCAAGAACCTGTTGCTGATGAACGAGCGCAGCGAGCTGATCATCGAAGGGCTGCTCGTGCTCGCCCGCAGCGATCGCGGACTGGCCGCGAGCGCCCCGGTGCGGCTGGACGATGTGGCGGACCTGGTGCTCGACTCGATGTCCGGCTTGGCTGCCGAGCATGACGTGACCTTGCACCGGGAGCCGGCTCCACGGACGGTGCGCGGCGATCGAGTCCTGCTGGAACGGCTGGTGACCAACCTGGTGCACAACGCGATTCTGTACAACGAGCCGGGTGGCCGGGTCGAGGTCCGGGTAGCTGCCGCGCCGGCGCTGACCGTGGAGAACACGGGCTCTGTCGTGCCCGCCGAGTCGCTGCCCGGATTGTTCGAACCTTTCCGCCGCTTGGCCGCCGACCGGACCGCGAACTCCGGCGGCGCCGGCCTGGGCCTGTCGATCGTCCGCTCGATCGCGACCGCCCACGGCGGTTCGGTACGCGCCGAACCCCGGCCCACCGGCGGATTGCGTGTCACGGTCGAACTGCCGGATGCACCCCAGGACGTCGAGAGTGGCTCCGGCGGGCCGGTCAGCGGGAAGCCGCCGGTCAGAGTGTGACAGCGCGTGGACTCCTGACCTGCGGTCACCGCCGATCGACGGCAGCGACGCCCGCCGTTGTCGGTCGCCGGTTCCACGAAAGAGTGTCAGCAATCGCGCACGGCCGTTGCGTGGGGAAACCATTGACATCGCTGACCACGAGGAGGTGTACTGGAAACGTGATTTTCAGTGGCGAGGAACCGTAATGAGTGCACCCAGAACCCGCCACGCACCCATCGCACCGCGGCCATTGCACTCGTGACACGGGACTCAGTACGCGGGCTTCGCTACCCCGACCCGCCTCCGGCGACGTGCGGTGCACCGTATCGGACGGTGTCGTCCGATCGATCCGCGCGGCTCCAGGTGCG
>DASZUO010000310.1:0-21083 GCA_035547575.1 Amycolatopsis sp.
TGGCCTGCTCGAGGAGGGAGCGATGCAGCGAGAACTGCTGCCACAGCACGGTCATCACGGCGCCGGCCTCGGTCCACCGGCGCAGCGTCACGCCGGTCAGCGTCGCACCCGTGAGGAGCTGGTGCCCAGGATGGGCGTCCATCGCGATCAGCGCCTCCGCCATCCGGTCGCTGTCGGCGCCCAGCTCCGCGAGCGCCCGGTCGGCCTGTGCCGGATCCAGCACGCCGATCAGTCCCGGTACCGCGGTGCCGGTGGTGCGGGAGTGGCTCCCGGCAGCAGTCCGCCCAGCCATCGCTGATAGGACGCGGTCCAGGTGCCGTTGGTTCGCACGCGTTCCAGCACGCCGTTGACGAACCGCACGAAGTCCTCGTTCTGCTTCGGGATCGCCATCCCGTACGGCTCGTCGGCCAGTGACGCCCCGACGACCTCGGTGTAGCGGTCCTGCGCGGCCATCCCGGCCAGGATCACGTCGTCGGTGGACACCGCGTCCACCTGGCCCTGCTGCAGCATCACCAGGCAGTCGGTCCAGTCGGTCACGCCGATCCCCGCCGGCTTCGACGGCAGTGTCAGCACGGTGTTCAGCGAGGTGGAGCCCTTCGTGGCACACACGCGCTTGCCGGCCAGCTGGTCGGCGCCGGTGATGGCGGAGTTCTTCTTGACCAGGATCCGCTGCTGCGCGTCGTAGTAGACCGTGGAGAAGTTCACCTGCTGCAACCGGTCGCAGGTGATCGTCATGGTGCGCACGACGATGTCCACGTCTCCATTCTGCAACGCCGGGATGCGCTGGTCCGAGGTGAGCGCGCGGAGCTGGATCGCGTCCGGCGTGCCGAAGATCGCCTGGGCGACCGTGCGCGCCATGTCGATGTCGAAACCCTGGATCTGGCTCGTGAACGGGTCGCGGAAACCCATGTTGAGGGTGTTCTGGTCGACCCCCACGATCAGCTTGCCGCGCTGCAGGATCTTCGCCATCGTCGAGCCCGCGGGCATCTGGCCGGGGGCGGGCAGCGGGTTCGGCGGGCGCAGGCTCGCTTCGACGTCGCCGCAGTCCGGTGCGGCCGCGCCGCTCGACGCGGTCGCCGGCGCGGCGCCGCCGGGCAGCGGCACCTGGGCGGGCACGGTCGGGATCGCCGTGGTGCCGACCGACGTGCAGCCGGCGAGCACCAGTGCGGCCGCGGCCAGTGCGAGCGCGATCGGAGTTCTCATCGGTAGTCCTTCAGCCTGCGCCAGATTCCCGCCGCCGACCCGGCCGCCATGACGACGGCGAGCACGATCACCGCCGCCACCGTCCCGGACAGCGCGCCGCTCGCGTCGGACACCTTCTCGCCGAAGGTGGCGCGGGTGCGGTCGATCGCGTCGCGCAGGTCGGCGTCGAGCTTGTCGAACGCGGGCGCGGCCCCCTGGGGGACCTGCTCGACCGCGAGCCGCACGGCGGTGGTGTAGTCACCGGAGTCATCGGCGCCGCGGATGCCCACGTGCGCGTCGGACCAGGTCTTGCTGTCGGTGATCGCCGCCGCGACGCGATCGCCGACGGCGCTGTCGGTAGCGGCGGTACGGGCGTTGTCCAGCAACGCGCCCAGGGACTGGCTGAGCTTGACGTAGTCGTCCTGGTAGGTCTGCCCCGCGCCGCGGGCGACGAGGGTCAGCGTTTCGTCGGCGCGGGCGTTGAGCGTGGCGATGTGTGCCCGGGCGAGGGTGTCGGCCTGGGCGGAGCCGTCGGTGCGGCTGTCGCCGACGTCGCCCATCGCGTTGAGCGTCGCGACCAGGACCCACAGCAGCGAGACGACGGCCGCCCCGGTCGCGACGAGCAGGCCGGTGTTGAACACGCGGTTCGTGTGCCTGCGCAGGTAGACCTGCGCGGCGCCCAGCAGCGCGAGCACCACGAGGGCCAGCAGGATCTCCAGCCACGGCACGCCACCCGCGCGGTCCTGGTCGGCGCTGAGCTGATCGTTCTCGCTCCGGTACAGGGTTTGTGCCGCGGGCAGCAACTGGGTGCGCATCAGGTTCGAGGCCTCGCGCTGGTAGGCCGCGCCGAGCGGGAGGCCCTGGCGGTTGGTGGCGCGCGCGGTCTCGATGAGTCCGGTGTAGACGGGCAGTTGCTCGGACAGGGTCGCGAGCGGGCTGCCGGGCGCGGTCACGTCGGCGGGTTCCCGCGCGGCCACCGCGATCGCGAGCGCGTTGCCCGCCTGGGCGATGTCGGCCTCGTACCGCTGACGCACCTGGGCCGGTTCGAGGCCGCCGGACAGGAACGCGCCGGTCGCGGTGGCGTCCGCGTCGGACAGCGACCGGTAGATCTCCTGCGAGGCCGCGGTCAGCGGGCCGCTGCGATTCGCAAGATCGTTCAGCGCCTGGGCCCGGCTCTGCACGCCCAGCGCGGTGAACAAGCCCGCGAGCAGCCCGACGACGACGAGCGCGAGCAGAAGGCCGCTCAGCACCCCCGGTGTCGTTTTCGCGAGCTCGGTGGCCTCCCGGACCGGCCTCCGCGCGAGAATCGCGGTCATCGCCTATGCCTCGTCCTCGGATTCCGCACGCTCGCCTCGACCTCCCCCACTCACCACGCCTATGCCGGTGAGCATCGCCGCTTCACCCGATCGCGTTAACGATTGAACCCGGATTGCCGCAACATCGGTGCGCATACGTGATCAAGTTACCCAATTCGGGTCAACCGCACGACCGTCCCAAACGGGGACGTGCCTGCGACTCCCGCCCGTGAACGCCCGCCCCGCCCAGTCTTCCCCCCGTGCGCGCGACCGCAACCCCGCGACCCGGGCCGTTGAGGGGCGTTGGGGTGGGCCTCCGGCGCTTGGGGGGCCGCGCCGTTTGGCGTGGGCTCCCGGCGTCGGCGCGGCCCGCGCGACATGTGGGGTGGCCCCCGGCTTGGAGTTGGAGTGGGCCGTCGGCGTTGCGGAGACCGCCGGCCTGCGGTCGCGACATCGCCGACCGTCACCCCGATTTCGCGGCTGCCGGCCGTGGCGCCCGCGAGCCCGGCCAGCTTTCAAGCGGGGGTTCGACCGCCTCCGGCCCGGAAGGCTCGGCCGACGGCTCGGCGCAGGTGGCCGCGACCTGTTCGCCCAAGTAGTCCGGCACCGCGCGACCGTAGCGGCCGTGACCTGTTCGCCCCGCGCGAATTTCCGGTTCGGGGCCGATGCTGTCAGGCTATCCTGACAGCATGAGTGAGGCTGCGGATTCATGGGCGGAAGGCCAGCACGCGTGGCGCCGGCTTGCCGAGTGGGACCGAGAGACCGAGCGTTCGGATGACGGCGAGCGCGCCCTGGCGGCGCTCACCGACCTGGGCCTGGTCCGGCGATTGCTCGACCGCACCGAGTTCGCGGCGGTGCGGACCGCGCGCGAGAACGGCAAGTCGTGGTCGGAGATCGCGATCGGGCTGGGCGTGACGCGGCAGTCCGCGTGGGAACGGTGGCGGGACATCGACGACGAGGCGTCCCCCGAGCCGGCCGGCGAGGTGCCGCTGGCAGCGCGAGAAGGACGGCGCCGGGGCACCGTGAAGGTGCCCAACGTGATCGGCAAGTCCTGGGACGACGCACGGAAACTGTTGCAGGACAAGCGGCTCGTCGCGGTAGCTCCGGACGGCCGCTCCATGGTCGGCCTGACCGGGCCGGACAGCGTGGTGACCGACCAGAGCCCCGAGTCGGGCGCCAGGGTGGCCCACGGCACCCGAGTCACGCTGTGGCTGGAGCGCGGTGGCGGCTCGGGCGTCCGCGAACCCCGCCGCCCCAAGCCGGACCCGAAGACCGGGCGCAAGATGCGCGACGAGGTCACCGAAGAGACGGTGGGCTGATCTGGACCGCCTGATCCATCCGCACGCCACCGAGGCAGCCGCCGTGTGCGGGGCGGCACCGCCGAGGCAGCCGCCGGGGCCACCCGAGGCGGCCGCCGTAAGCGGGCGGCACCGCCGAGGCAGCCGCCGGGGCCCCCCGAGGCGGCCGCCGTAAGCGGAGCGGCACCGCCAACCCGCCGCTACCGGACCACCTGACCCGGCAGCCGCACCCCGAACCGGGCGCACCAACACCCACCACCGCCCGAGGCGACCCGAGGCAACCGCCGTGAGCGGAGCCGGGCTCCAACCCCAGCGCCGAAACACCCGATCCAGCGGCCGCACCCCGAGCCAGGCACCAACACCCACCATCGCCCGGGGTCACCCGAGGTAACCCCGGCAAGCGGAGCAGCACAACCAATCCGGCGCTACCGAACACCCGATCCGGCAGCCGCGCCCCGAAACCGGGCACCAACCGCACCACCGCCCGCACCCACCCGAGGCAGCCGCCGTGAGCGGAGGCCGGCTACTCGACGATCAGCACGTCCAGCGTGCGCGGTCCGTGCACCCCCTCCACGCGGTCCAGTTCGATATCGCTCGTCGCCGAGGGGCCGGAGACGAACGTTAGCGGGCGCGTCGGTTCCAGGCGGGCCACCGCCTCTGGCACCGTCGCGACCACCTGGTCCGCCCGCACCACGCACAGGTGGTAGTCCGGCACCAGGGTGAGCGCGCGGCGTCCCTGCCCGGGCCCGGCGTCGAGCACGATGGTGCCGGTCTCGGCGATCGTGACCGCGCACGCGGTGAGCACGCCGTCGACGTTGTCGAGTTCGTCGACCGCCAGCGGCGGCTCGTCCGTCAGCCACCGCACCGCGGGCACCTGCCACGCCCGCGCCAGGCCCGGCGGCGCGATCATCGTGCCGGCCGACCGCCGCTCGAGGGCCGACGCGATCGCGCTCGGCAGGTCGTCGGCGGAAACGCGCATCACGTCCGCGCGGTAGTCGGCGATGCGCCCGGCCGCGAGCGCCAGCACATCGTCGTAGTCGCGCGAACGGTCGTAGTCGCGCGGCACCGGCTCCGCCTCGGGCCTGTCGCGCAGCGCCGTGCGCACCCGGGCCAGGATCTCGGCGCGTGCGTCAGCCACGGTTTTTCCTCCACCACGTCCGGAAACTCTCGCGGGGCGGCGCCGGCACATCCCGCGACGACGTCCACAGCGAACCCGGCCACGGCAGCGCCCGCACGGTGCCGCCCGGCACGAGCCGGCCCGCGAGCGCGCCCGCCTTCTGCGCGGCCTCGTACTTGCGCGGATCGGCGAACACGGCCGCCATCGCCGACATCGCCAGCGCCTCCACCGAACGGGCCGGTTTCGCCTCGACCGCCTTCGCCCGCAGGTGCGTCAGGACCTCGGGGATGTCGATGCGCACCGGGCACACCTCGAAACACGCGCCACACAACGACGACGCGTATGGCAGCGACGCGGCCTGCTTGTCGTGCGGGTCGGCCACGAGTTGCGGCGTGAGGATCGCGCCGATCGGCCCGGGATAGACCGATCCGTAGGCCTGGCCGCCGGTCCGCTCGTACACCGGGCACACGTTCAGGCAAGCCGAGCACCGAATACACCGCAACGCCTGCCTGCCGACGGTGTCCGCGAGCACCTCGGTGCGCCCGTTGTCCAGCATCACCAGGTGAAACTCCTGCGGCCCGTCGCCGGGCGTCACCCCGGTCCACACCGACGTGTAGGGGTTCATCCGCTCGGCCGTGGACGAGCGCGGCAGCAACTGCAGGAAGACCTCCAGGTCCTGCCACGTGGGCACCAGCTTCTCAAGGCCCATCACCGTGATCAGGGTCCGCGGCAGGGTCAGGCACATCCGGCCGTTGCCCTCGGACTCGACCACCATGATGGACCCGGTGTCGGCGACCGCGAAGTTCGCGCCGGAGATCGCGACCTTCGCCGTGAGGAACTTGCGCCGCAGGTGCTTGCGCGCCGCCTCGGCGAGCGCACGTGGCTCGGCGGGCAGATCGGCCGGGGCGCCGGCCATCTCGCGGCGGAAGATGTCCCGGATCTCCGCACGGTTGCGGTGAATGGCGGGCACCAGGATGTGCGAGGGCCGGTCGTGACCCAACTGCACGATCAGCTCCGCCAGGTCCGTCTCAATCACGTGCACACCGCCGGCTTCGAGGGCGTCGTTGAGCCCGATCTCCGCCGTCGCCATCGACTTGACTTTGACGACCTCGTTCGCGCCCGCCTCGCGGGTCAGCCGTAGCACGATGTCGTTGGCCTCGGCCGCATCGCGTGCCCAGTGCACGACGCCGCCGCGCGCCGTGACCGCCGCTTCCAGACGCTCCAAATACGTGTCGAGGTTGGCGAGCACATCGTCCTTGATCGCCTCACCGGCCCGCCGTAGCCGCTCCCAGTCCGGCAGTTCGGACACGACCCGCGCGCGCTTGTCGCGGATGGTGTGCGTGGCGTGGCGCAGATTGCGCCGCAACTGGGAGTCGGCCAGCGCCTCGTGCGCGGCCTTCGGGAACGGCGGAACGCCCAGCCACGTCACCGGGTTGCGAGCCACGGCTCCTCCTCCGTCGACGCCAGGATCTCCGCCAGGTGCACCGTGCGCACCCCGGCGCGCAGCCGCGACAGGCCGCCGCCGATGTGCATCAGGCACGAATTGTCGCCCGCCGTAAGGACTTCCGCGCCCGTGTCGAGGACGCGGCGCATCTTGTCGCCGAGCATCGCGGTGGACGTCTCGGCGTTCTTGAGCGCGAAGGTGCCGCCGAACCCGCAGCATTCGCGCGCCGCGGGCAGGTCCACCAGGTCGAGGCCCCTGACCGCGCGCAGCAGCCGCCGCGGCCGCTCCCCCACGGCCAGCATGCGCAGCGAGTGGCACGTCGGGTGGTAGGTGACGCGGTGCGGGAAGTATGCGCCCACATCGGTCACGCCCAGCACGTCGACGAGGAACTCCGACAGCTCGTACATGCGCGGCGGCAGGTCCGAGTGCAGCAGTTTCGGGTAGATGTCGCGCACCATCGCCGCGCACGAACCGGACGGCGCGACGACCGCGTCGTAGCCCGCGAACGCCTCGCCAAGCCGCGCCGCCAGCGTGGCGGCCTCGTCCCGGTAGCCGGTGTTGAAGTGCATCTGCCCGCAGCATGTCTGCGACAGCGGGAACTCGACGGCGCAGCCCAGCCGTTCGAGCAGGCGCACGACAGCCTTGCACGTGTCCGGGAACAGTGTGTCCCCCAGGCACGTGGCGAACAGCGCGACTCTGACCGTCATGACACGAACCCTAGCGGACTCGTTGAATCGTTTCAATCCGGGTCAGAGCAGGGCACGCAGACGGGTGAGCGCGCGGTGCTGGACGACACGGACCTCGGCCGCGCTGAGGCCGAGGATCGCCGCGGTCTCGGCCGTCGTCAGGCCGGTGGCGACGCGCAGCACCACGACGTCACGATCCAGCGGGGGCAGGCTCGGCAACAGGTCACTCAGCTCGGACCGGCCGTTGGTGGTCACCGGTTGCAGCTCGTCCACGATCTTCGTGGCGATCTCGTGCATCTGGCGCAGGAACGGGCCGCCGGTGTAGGCGGGCACGGACGTGAGCACCGCGTAGCCGACCTCCTGGGCCACATCGTCGGCCTCGCGGTAGGAGTCCCCGCGCCGGCCCAGCCGGGCGCGGCAGTACCGGACGAGCATGGGGCCGATCGCGGCGAGCAGCCGGGCGATCAAGTCGGCGTCGCCGGTGGCCGCTCCGGCCGCCACCCGGTCGATGTCGGACTCCGGCTCTCGTGCTGCCGTCATGGGCTCGCCTGTCGCTGGACTGCTCACGGCCGTTCGCTGAGCTCCGGGGCGACCTTGATGACACTGAACGTGGCACCCTGCGGGTCTGCCAGCACCGCGAATCTGCCTGGCGGGATGTCCGACGCGGGCACCACCACGGTTGCGCCGAGTTCGGCGGCTTTCGCGACGGTCGCGTCGGTGTCGGCGACCAGGAAGTAGGTCATCCAGTGTGCGGGGGTGTCGGCGGGCCAGCGGCCGTCCATCGGCATCATGCCCGCCACCGAGCGCCCGCCGGACTTCCATTCCGTGTAGCACAACGGCCCCGACTGCCGCGTGTCCGCGTCCCAGCCGAGCACCGCGCGGTAGAAGGCCACCGCGGCGGCCGTTTCGCGGGTGGTCAGCTCGTTCCAGGTGAGCGCGCCGGGTTCGTCGACCAGTTCGGCGCCGACGAAGGGACGCGGCTGCCAGAGGCCGAACACCGCGCCCGTCGGGTCGGCGCACAACGCCATCCGCCCGGTGTTCGGGACCTCGATGGGCCCGACGAGCACCTGCCCGCCCGCGGAGGTGACCGCCTTGGCGGTGAGGTCGGTGTCGGTCACCGAGATGTAGGTGATCCACGCGGGCGGAGCGCCTTGCTGCTGCGGCATGATCCCGGCGACAGCGGCGCCGCGCAGCGTGCAGATCCGGTATCCGCCCATGTCCGCGCCTTGGTCGGCGGCCTGCCAGCCGAACAGCTGCGCGTAGAAGCGCACGCTCGCGTCGACGTCCGGCTCCGCGAGGTCGACCCAGCACGGTGTGCCAGGTTCATAGCCGGTCCGTTCCATGCTTTCCTCCCAGTGCGGGCGTTGTCTTCTGAGGGTCGCGTCCGAATCAGGTTCCGGTTAGGGCCTAAAGCCCCTACTTCCCTTGAGACCGCTGCACTGCTGTCGCACCTCGCGCGACGCCAAGTCCCTCCACAGTGGACCAGACGGCGTTTTCCACCGTTCGGTGACTTGTGGGTCGCTTTGAGTAATCACTATCCTCGACGGAGGGTGATGACCATGACACACGAAGTCACGTTCGATCTACTTCCATCGTTGCTGCGGCGGGGTGTCCGCGTGGTGGCGCTCGAGGAAGCCGGCGACGAGCCCGCGCATCCCGGCTATGCGCGGCTTGCGATCGGCGGCGTGCTACACCGTTTGGCGCCAGGGTATTACGCCATTCTCCGCAGCGAGCACATCGGAGCGGACTGGCGGCCGGACCTCGAAGCGGTGGCATGGGGCATCGCCGCGGCGGACGACGGGCCGCGATCGGTCGCACTGATGGGCCTCTCCGCGGCGCGCGCACACGGCGCACTGGACGAGGTCGACGTCGGCGTCGTCGCCACCACCCGCAACCGCCCGACGCTGCGCCTGACGGACCGGCGAGCCACGGTGTCATTCATCCGCCGCGATCCACGTCGCCTGAAGATCGAGCGCTACAGCGGCGCGCTCGGCGCGGGCTGGGTGACGACGGTGGAGCAGACGCTGCTCGATCTGGCGGCGTACCCGCAACTCGGCGGTCGCCCGGACCGGGCCGAGGACGGCATCACAGGCTTGATCGACAAGGCCGACCCCCACGTCCTGTACAGCCTGGCCGGCGCCCAACGCCGCCTTGGCGCACTGGACCGCATCCTGCAGCACGTGTAAGGCAGCAGGCGCTATCCCTCGAACTGGCGCCGCACGCCGCTCCACACGCGGTCGTAATCCGGTTGGCGGAACTGAGCTTCGCGGGCTCGGTCCGTCGTGACTATCGGCCACCGGGTCTCGAACATGAACGCCAGGGTGTCGTCGACCTTCTGCGGGGTCAGGTGCTGGGCGCTGGCCTTCTCGAACGTCTCGGCATCGGGGCCGTGCGCTGCCCACATGTTGTGCAGGCTCGCGCCGCCCGGCACGAAACCTTCCGCCTTCGCGTCGTATTCGCCTTTCACCAAGCCCATGAACTCGCTCATCACGTTGCGGTGGTACCACGGTGGCCGGAACGTGTCCTCGCCGACGAGCCAGCGCGGGGCGAAGATCACGAAGTCGGCGTTGGCCTGACCCGGGGTGTCGGTGGGCGACGTCAGCACCGTGTAGATCGACGGGTCCGGGTGGTCGAAGCTCACCGTGCCCATCACGTTGAAACGCGCCGTGTCGTACTTGTAGGCACCGTGATTGCCGTGCCACGCCACGACATCCAGCGGGGAATGGTCGTAGTCCGCGGCCCACAGGCGACCGCCGAACTTCTGCACTACCTGCACCGCGCCTTCACGGTCTTCGAATGCCGCGACCGGGTAAAGGAAATCACGCGGGTTCGCCAGGCCGTTCGCGCCGATGGGGCCCAGTTCGGGCAAGGTGAACGGCCGGCCGTAGTTCTCGCAGATGTATCCGCGGGCCGCGTCGTCGAGCAGGTCCACCCGGAACCGGACCCCGCGGCCGATGACCGCGACCTCGCCGGGCACCACGCGCAGGCGGCCGTACTCGGTGTGGACCAGCAGCCCGCCCAGCTGGGGCACCAGCAGCAACTCGCCGTCGGCGTCAGCGAAATACCGGTCCACCATCGAGCGCGTCGCGAGGTACCAGTGGATGCCGATGCCGGTGCGTTGCAGGACGTTCCCGTTGGCGCCCGCCGTGAACAGCCCGTCCACGAAGTCCGTCGGCGTGTCCGGCAGGGGCGGCGCGTTCCAGCGCAGGCGGTTCGGGTCCGCGACGCCGTCGGTGATCGGGGCACTGCGAACGGCGCCATCGTCGACGGGGCGAAACGCCGGGTGGGCCGCGGAGGGCCGGATGCGGTAGACCCAGGTGCGCCGGTTGTGCGACCGGGGCTCGGTGAAGGCGGTGGCGCTGTGCTGCTCGGCGTAGAGCCCCAGCGGTGCGCGTTGCGGCGAGTTGCGTCCGACCGGGAGCGCGCCCGGCACCGCCTCGCTGTGGTGTTCGTTGCCGAAACCCGCCGAGTACTCCAGTTTCGTGCCGTTCCGGATCCCGGGCTCGACGGTCATCCCCCGGCTCCTGCGCGCCTGCTCGTCATCGGCACCCCACCTCGCTCTCGTTTCGCCAGCGTGGTCCGGCCGTGCCGCGTCGTCAACTCCGATCGCCTAAAGTGGCGTCGTGGTGAGGATCCGCGGCGGCGAGCTGAAGGGCGAGTCGCTCGAAGGCGGGCTCACCGTGTTCCGGGGCGTGCCCTTCGCCCGCGCGGCACGTTTCGCCCCGCCCGAGCCGGCCGAGCCCTGGACCGGGGTCCGCGACGCGACCGGGCACGGCCCGATCAGCCCGCAACCGCCGTTTCGCGCCGGCTCGGTCACGGGTGAGCCGGAGGACGGGCTCGCGCAGGACGAGGACTGCCTGAACCTCACCGTCGTGACCCCCGGCACCGAGGGCAAGCGCCCGGTGCTGGTGTGGATCCACGGCGGCGCCTACACCACCGGGTCGGGCTCGATGGCGTTCTACGACGGCCGGCGCCTGGCCGCGGAGGGCGACGTCGTGTTCGTCGCGATCAACTACCGGCTCGGCGCGCTCGGCTACCTGCGGCTCGACGGGGTCGCTCCGGGCAACCTCGGCCTGCTCGACCAGCTCGAAGGCCTGCGCTGGGTGCGCGACAACATCGCCGCGTTCGGGGGCGATCCGGCCAACGTCACGGTGTTCGGGCAGTCCGCGGGAGCGCATTCGATCGCGTGCCTGATGGCGGTGCCGCAGGCGCGCGGGCTGTTCCGGCGCGCGATCCTGCAGAGCGCGCCGCTGGGGCTGAAGATCGCGACGACACGCACCGCCGGCCGCATCGCGCGCTACTTCACCACCGCGCTGCGCGAGGATCCGCGCACCGCGAGCGTCGAGCGGATCCTGGCCGCACAGCAGGCCACGATCGTGCGGGCGGCCGGTCCCGGCGGGCTGTACTCGGTGCCCCCGTTCTGCCCCACGGCCGACACCGAACCCGTGCCGTCGGTGCGCGAGTGGCTCTCCGGGGCCGCGCGGGCTGGAGTGGATGTCATCATCGGCACGACCGGCGCCGAGATGAACACGTTCCTCAACGGCAAGCCGGGAATCGTTGCGCTGGAACGCAATCCGGTTCTGCGCCGCGGTCTGGACGCCGCGAAAGCCGGCATCACACGGTTCGTCTTCGGCGCACCCGCACTACGCTTCGCACGCATGCTGGCCACGGCCGGGGCGACGGTGTTCCCCTACCGGTTCGAGTGGGCGGCCGACGGCACGGACTACGGCGCCTGCCACTGCATCGAGCTACCGTTCCTGCTCGGGGACCGCGGCGCGTGGGCGGGCGCGCCGATGCTCGGCACGGCCGGCTGGGACACTGTGGACGAACTCGGGCGGGCACTGCGCCGGGCGTGGACGTCCTTCGCGCGCACCGGAACACCCGAGTTCACCGCTGCCTGGCATCGCGACCGCCTGTTGACGATTGGTCCGGACCGGACGGTTCCCCGTGCGGCATGGCACGAGTAGGGTGGCACCCGCTCCGCAGCCGGCACTCGGGAGTTGTCGTACATGGGAAGGTTTCTGCGCTGGATCGCGCCGGCCATCGCGGCGATCGTGGCCGCGGTCGTGACGATCGGCGCCACCTCCTCGGCCAGGGACACGCGGACGCCGCAACAGCTGGCCGGGCAGCGGATCGTCTACTCCTATCCCGGGCTGACTCCGCCGCAGAGCCTGCTGGACCGCATCCGCGCGGGCGAGGCGGCCGGCGTCATCTTCTTCGGCGAGAACATCTCCAGCCCGAGCCAGATCGCCGGGGTGATCAGGCAGCTCACCGAGGCGAACGCACAGAGCCCGGTGAAGGCGCCGTTGCTGCTGATGACCGACCAGGAGGGCGGGAAGGTGCGGCGGCTGCCCGGCGAGCCGGTGCAGTCGGAGAAGGAGATCGGCGCCTCGGCCGATCCCGTGGCGGCCGCGGGCGCCGCGGGCACCGGTGCCGGGAAGAACCTCGCGGGTGTCGGGATGAACGTCAACCTCGCACCGGTGCTCGATGTGTACCGCCGGCCGGGCGACCTGATGGACTCGTCCGGGCGTTCTTACAGCGACGATCCCGTGACCGTCGTGAGCCTGGGCAAGGCGTTCGTCACGGCGCAGCAGCAGACCGGGGTCGCGGCGACCGTCAAGCACTTTCCCGGGCTCGGGTCCGCTCCTGCCGGTCAGAACACCGACACCCAACCGGTGACGTTGCCCGTGCCGCTGTCCACACTGCGTGACGTCGACGAGGCGCCGTACCAGGCGGCGTTCTCCGCCGGGGTGAAGCTCGCCATGGTCTCGTGGGCGACGTATCCCGCGCTGGACGCGGCGCATCCGGCCGGGCTGTCGCCGGTCGTGGTGCGCCAGGAACTACGCGGGCGGCTCGGGTTCGCCGGCGTCACCGTCACCGACGCGCTCGAAGCCGCCGCGCTGACCGGCAGCACGGGCGACCGGGCCGTGGCCGCCGCGGCGGCGGGCATGGACCTGATCCTGTGCTCGGCCCGCGACACCACGCAGGGCGACGATGCGGCCGGCGCACTCGTCAACGCGCTCCGAACCGGCGGGCTGGACCAGGCGGACTTCACCGCGGCGGCCGACCGCGTCACCGCACTCCGGGAGAGCCTCCGCTAGTCGTTGTGGCCCTGCTGGTCGGCGAGGAACTTCTCGAACTCGGCGCCCAGTTCCTCCGCGGTGGGCATGTGTGTCTCGTCGGCGAGCAGGTTCTTCTTGTCCATCGACTCGACGAAGGTGTCGTACTGCTGCTCCAGCGCACGCACGACCTCGGCGACCTCCGCCGACTCGGCCACCTGCCGCCCGATCTCCGCGTCGGTGGCTCGGGCCGCCGCCACGAGCGCCTCGTCCGGAACCGACAGGCCCGCGACCCGCGTGATGGAGCCGAGCAACGTCACCGCCGCCGCCGGGTACCGGGACTGCGCCAGGTAGTGCGGCACGTGCGCGGCGAACCCGACCGCGTCGTGCCCCGACTCCCCCAGCCGCAGCTCGACCAGCGCCGACGCACTGCCCGGCACCTGCAGCCGGTTGAGCATCGGCTTGTACTCGCCGATGAGCTCCGCCCGCGTGGCGTGCGCGGTCACGCCCAGCGGGCGCGTGTGCGGCGCGCCCATCGGGATGCCGTGGCACGACACCACCATCCGCACGCCCCAGCGCTCGACGAGCGCGCGCACCGCGGTCGCGTAGCGCTCCCACTCGTGGTCCGGTTCCGGGCCCGCGAGCAGCAGAAACGGGGTGCCGCCCTCGTCGTGGAACAACCGCACGGCGAGTTCCGGCGCCTCGTAGCTCTCCCAGTGATCCGAGGCGAACGTCATCACCGGCCGGCGCGCGCGGTAGTCGACGAGCCGATCCACGTCGAACCGCGCCACCACGCGGTTCTCCATGCCCTCCGTGAGGTGCTCGGTGACCAGCTTGCCCGCGGTGCCCGCGTCCATGAACCCGTCCAGCTGGTGCAGCAGCACCGCTCCGCCCAGTTCGGGCAGCTCGGAGTCCACTTCGTAGAGTTCCTCCGGGTCGAACACGCCTGCCTCCTGGTCTCGTGAGCACTGCCTGTAAGGATGAACGTATCTCCCCGGCGGATCCATCCCGCGACGACCGGTCCACTTCCTGCCCCCGTCCGCGGGAAAGCGCTGGGCCAGAAGATGGAAACCCCTCTTTGGCGGCCTTCTCCGATGATACTTTGGGTGGGTCCCTGTTACAGCGGCCGCGGTCCGGCGGCGGGCGTCACGCACTTTCCGCCACTGCATTCCGGGGGGCAATTCCCATGAAGCTGGTGAATCTGGGCCGGCATCTGCTGGCCGAGATGTCGGTGGACCGTTTCGGCGATTTCTCCCCGTCGATCTACGAAACGGCGAGACTGGTCACGCTCGCGCCCGCTTTCGCCGGTCACGACGGCAGAATTCGCTACCTCCTGGCCGAGCAGCACCCGGCGGGACACTGGGGCGGGCCGGGCGAGTACAGCCTGCTGCCCACGTTGAGCGCCACCGAGGCGCTCCTCGCGGAACTGGGCCGCACCCGCGCGCCCCACGTGGCGCGGGCGGTGCGTCATGGTCTGCGCGTTCTGTTCGCGACTTTGGCCACGGGCAACGATGTTCCGCTGCCGGACACGGTGGCCGTCGAGCTCCTCGTGCCGTCGCTGATCGCGGACATCAACGCACGGCTGGCCGCGCTCGAAACGAAACAGTTGCCAGGACTGGACTCCTGGCGTGACGGCCGGCGGCTGCGGTGTCCGTCCGGTTGCCGTCCCGAGCTGCTGGCCGCGCTGCGCGAAGCCGCTGCCGGCGGGCACGCGCTGCCCGAGAAGCTCGGCCATTCACTGGAAATGCTCGGGCCCGCCGCGCGGGAAGCGGCTTTCGTGCGGCCGGACCAGTCCGGCGCCGGCTGCTCCCCCGCCGCCACGGCCGCGTGGTTCGGACGCCGCGCCACGAACGGAAACCACCATCCCGCGCTGCGTTACCTGCGCGCCGTGCAGGCCCGTCACGGCGGACCCGTTCCGGTCGCCGCGCCGCTGGACGTGTTCGAGCGGGCGTGGGTGCTGGCCGCCTTCACCGACGCCGGCCTCCCCGTCACGGTGCCACCGGGAATCGTGCGGGAGCTGCAGGCAGCGGTCGGCAAGGCGGGCGTGGCCGGTGGCGCGGGGTTGCCGGCCGACGCGGACGACACCGCGACCGTGCTGCACGCGCTCGCTAACGTCGGCGCGCCGCAACCGCTCGACCCGTTGTGGAACTACCACACGGGTGACCACTTCAGCACCTACCCCGACGAGCGCACGCCGTCGGTGACCACGAACGCCCATGTGCTGCAGGCATTCTCGGCGCACCCGGAGACCGGATCGCGCGAAACCGACGCCAAGCGCGCGCTGGCGCACTGGCTTTCCGCGCGGCAGAACGAGGACGGTAGCTGGTCGGACAAGTGGCACGCGTCGCCGTACTACGCGACGGCGTGCTGCTTCACCGCGCTGTCTGGCCACGCGGACGGCATCGCGGCCGCGCACAAGGCGGTGCGCTGGGTGCTGGCCACGCAACGCGAGAACGGCTCGTGGGGCCGCTGGCAGGGTACGGCCGAGGAAACCGCGTACGCGGTACAGATCCTGCTGCGCGCGCACGATCCCGCGGCCGACGATGCGGCCGCGCGCGGATGCGCGTTCCTGCTCGACGCCGACGGGCCGCATCCCGCGCTGTGGCACGACAAGGATCTCTACACGCCGGGCCGGATCGTGCGCGCGGAGATCATCGCCGCGCTGCATCTGGCGCACGCCGACCCGCGGATCCCGGCGCTGTTCACGCAGTACCGTGCCGCGCGAACCCGACGGACGGCCTGATGAACCGAACCGAGCTCCAGTTCGCCTTGCGCACGCTGCCGTTCCTCGACTCCCGTGCACAGTGCCCGCGCGGCATGCTCGACCTGCGGACCGCACCGGACCGCCGGATGCTCGTCTGGCACCCCGACGCGATCGAGCGGCTGTTCCGCGCCGACCAGGACCTCGGTCATCCCGGCAGCCGCTCGTTCCGGCCGCTGATGGGGCCGAAATCCCTGCTGTGGCAGGAAGGCCCGCGGCACAGCGATTACCGGCGCGTGCTGGGCGCCCCGTTGCGCGGCAGGAAACTCGCCGACTATCGCGGCATGATCGCCGGCACGGTGGGCGCCGCGATCGACGCGCTGCCGGCCGGCGCCGAGTTCCGGGTCGCCGACTGGACGCGCCGGGTCGCGCTCCGCGTGATGGCGCGGATCACGTTCGGACAGGCCGACGACGCGGTGCTGGGGCCGTTCGCCGCGTGGATGGACCGTGCGCTGGGTTCGCGGTACCGCACACTGGCGTACCGCTATCTCAAGGGAAGCCTGCCGTTGCCCGGCCCGCAGCTCGAGCGGATGCTCGTCGACGCGGCGCGCACGGCGGCGCGGGAGCGGCCCGCCACCCTCGCCGGCCAGTTGCTCGCGCAGGACAGCCCGTTCGCCGGTATCGAGGACGCCGAACTGCGCGACCAGATCGTGTCGTTGCTGTTCGCGGGCCACGAGACGACGGCATCGACGGCGGCGTGGGCGTTGTTCTGGGTGCTGCGCTCGGACTCCTTGCGGGAGCGCGTGTTCGCGGAGGCGAAAGGGTCCGACGGTTTCACCGCGGACGAGGTTCCCGTGCTGCAGGCCGTGGTGCAGGAGACGCTCCGCATCACGCCGCCCGTGCCCGCGGCGGGAAACCGCGTGCTGACAAGACAATGCCCGCACGGCGGCGACACGGTCCCGGAAGGCACCGTGGTCACGCCGAGCATCTACCTCGCGCACCACCGCGCGGAGTCCTTTCCCGAGCCGTACACCTTCGACGCGGACCGCTTTCTCGGGCAGCGAGTGCCCTCCCACCGGTACTTCCCGTTCGGCGGCGGCGTGCGGCACTGCCTCGGCAGCCAGCTGGGACAGCTCGAGGTGCGCATGATCGTCGCGGCGATGCTGCGGCGGCGGGAACTGGTGTGCGTCAACCCGCGAGCCGGGGTTCCGCAGCTGCGCGGGCACGCGATGGCGCCGTCGCCGAAACTGCGGATGAAAGTGGTCTCATGCAGCGATTAGCGTCCCGGACCGCGTGGCAGGATTTCGTCGTCATTCACCGGCTGCAGTTTCCGCTGCCCGTCAACTACCTGTGTTACGCCGTCTGGGGAATACTTTTCGCACATACCGGCCGCGGGCCTTTACTCACCGTTCCCGCGATTCTCGCGTTCGCCGCGAACCTGCTGCTGATCATCGCGCCGCTCGCGCTCAACGTCGCGATCGACGTGCCCACCGACTCCCGGCATGCGGACAAGAGCTATCTCGCGGGCGCGGCGGGCCGCTTCGGGCGGTCACGGGCGCTGGACTGGGCGAACGCCGAACTGCTCGCGGGCCTGGGCGCGGTGCTGGCGATCGGGATCGGCTGGGGCCGGTGGGGGCCGCTGGCGTGCGCGTCGGCGATCGTGCTGGCCCAGGTGCTCTACAACCTCGAACCGGTCCGGCTCAAGCGGCGCGGGTTCGCGGGGTCCGCCGCGTTCGGCGTCGCGTCCGTCGGGCTCCCGTGCCTGCTCGGCTACACCGCGGTCCGCGGTGACGTCGGCGGGGACCTGTGGCTGATCGTCGCCGGGGTGTCGGTGCTGTCGGTGGGGCGGACGGTCTGGTGGGCGCTGCCCGACCTGGCCGCGGACACCGCGACCGGCATGGCGACACCGGCCGTGCGGTATGGCCTGCTGCGCACGCACAGGCTGGTGTGCTGGCTGCTGGCCGCGGGGCTCGCGTTGCTCGCGTGGGGTCTGGGATGGCGCTACGGGCCTGCCTGGGCCGCGCTCGGCGTGGCCGCGCACGTGGTGTTCTTCGGCGTTGCGCTGGCTCAGCTTCCGGCGGCGGCGCGAGGCCACGCGCCGAGCGCCCGGAGCATGCTGAAGCGCACGATGCCGATCGTCACTCTCGGTGAGGTGCTCATCGCGTTGGTGCCACTCGTGAGCTAGCGTGCCGTTTGGTACCGATCAGGGCTTGCGGCCCACGCCCGCGAACATGTGCGCGAGTTCGGCGTTGCGGCCGACGTCGTCCTCCGTGAGCGGGTTCCACAAGGTCACCGGCACCACGCCGGGGTCGACCACCTCGAGCCCCGCGAAGAAGGTCTCGAACTCCTCGCGTGGCCGCAGCGCGACCGTGGGTGGCTCGCCGAACATGCGGTTGAAGATCGCCAGCCCGGAGCGCAGTTCCGCGTTCTCCGCACAGTGGGACATGCCGAGGTAGCTGCCCGGCGCGAGACGGTCGATGTAGGACCGGACGAGCGCGCGCGGGTCGTCGGGGTCCAGCACGTACAGCAGCGTCTCGATGATCAGCAGGCCGACCGGCTCGCTGAGGTCGATGAGCCGCGCGAGGTCCGGGTCGTCGAGGATCGAGTCCCGGTCGCGGATGTCGGCGTTGAGGTAGGCCACGCGATCGTTGCCCGCCAGCCTGGCCCGGCTGTCCCCGACGACGGTCGGGTCGAGGTCGACGTAGACGACCGGGCATCGCGGGTCGGCCTCCTGCGCCACCTCGTGCACGTGCCGCCGGGTGGGGATCCCCGAGCCGAGATCGATGAACTGCCGGATGCCCTTGCCCATCAGGTACCGCACCATGCGGCCCGCGACCTGGCGCGACGCCCGCACCAGGTACGGGATGTGCGGGGCACAGAGCTCGATGTGCTCCGCGTATTCCTTGTCCGACTCGGTGTGGTCGACGCCTTCGAGCCAGTAGTCGTTCACCCGGGCGATACTCGGGTAGGTCGCGCCGTCGTAGCCAGGTGCTTCGATAGGCGATGCCACTGTCGGTACGCCTCCTCCAGCCGTTGTCCCGCGGTACGGTGACCGATCTTCAGCCGTGCAGGTCAGCGATTGTACTGCGATCGACCGCGGTATGGTGCGGTGCTATCACCGGTGTTCCTTAACCGACTGATCGAGTGGTCGAGGTTCACCGACCACCGAATCATCGTGACGGCGCGTAACGCCTGGCGAGGCGTGCTATGTCGGCGGGGCCAACGCGACAGCACCCACCCGCGTAGTCGGCATCCGCGAGCGTGGCCGGAGCGAAACGCGAGAGGCCGTGCCAGCGGCGGGCGCCGGCGTCCCAGTGCTCGCCGCTGTTCGGGTACGCGACGACCGGCTTGCCACTGATCGCCCTGGCCACCGGGATCGCCCGCGCCGCGTCCGCCGGGTCGCAGCAGTTGACCCCGACCGCGACGATCCGGTCGTCGCCCGCGGCGACCGCGAACGCCTCCTCGAGCGACTGCCCGGCGCGCGTGCGCTCCCCCGCGATCGTGTAGGACAGCCAGGCGGGCACGCCGAGCCCGTCGATCGCGGCGAGCATCGCGACGGCCTCGTCGACGTCAGGGACGGTCTCCAGCGCGAGCAGATCCGGCCCGGCGGCCGCGAGAATCTCCGCGCGCGGCCGGTGAAACGCGGTCAGCTCGGCGACGGTGAGCCCGTACCGGCCGCGGTACTCCGCGCCGTCCGCCAGCGTCGCGCCGTAGGGCCCCACCGACGCGGCGACCCACCGCTGCCCGCCCACCCGGTCGCGTGCCTTCCGTGCCAGCGCGACACTTCTGCTCAGCAACGCGGCCGCCTCGCGCCGGTCGAAGCCACGCGCGGCGAAGCCCGCGAAGCTCGCCTGGTAACTCGCCGTGGTCGCGATCCGCGCGCCGGCACGGAAGAACGCCTCGTGCACGCCGACGATCGCGTCCGGATCGTCGGCCAGCAGCCGTGCCGACCACAGGTCGTCGGACAGGTCGTGGCCGCGTGCCTCCAGTTCGGTGGCGAGCCCGCCGTCCAGCACGATCACAAAGGACCCTCGCGCAGCACCGTGAGTTCGCGGAACCACAGGTCGGCCAGGATGTCGAGCACCTGGTCACGGTCGTGCTCGACGCCACGCACGAGCCAGTGGTAGCACAGCCGTTCCAGTTGCAGGACCAGCAACAGCGCGCGGGTGAGCGCGATCTGTTCCCGCGGCCCCGTCCATCGCGCCAGGTACGGTTCGAGTTCCCGTACCGCGTCCAGCGTCCACTGGTAATGCCGCGCCGCGCCGTCGGGATCGGCGGCCATCGCGTGGTTCAGCACGTCGATCTCCACGCCGTAGGCCGACCAGAACGCCAGCACGTGCTCGTCGAGCCACGCCCGGACGCGTTCGCGCGTCAGTTCCGGGAACTCGGCGACACGGCGGTACATCGCGGCCGCGGCGGGCAGGGCGCGTTCGAACAGCGCGGCCGCGATATCGGCCTTGTCACGGAAGTGCGCGTAGAACGTGGCCCTGCTGCCGTTGGCCGCCATGACGATGTCGGCGACCGTCGCGGCGTGATAGCCGAGTTCGGCGAACACCTCGCGCGCGCAGTCCAGGTAGCGCTCGTGCGCCTCCCGCCACTGCTGTGCCCGGAAGGCGTTGCGGGACGCCGCCGCGGTCGTCATCGTCACGGTTCCAGGGTAGGTCTCCACGGGACGTTCCGCCGCCCCGGCGCGACGGTTGTCCACTATGGACGATCACCCGGTGCGGAGCGGCACCCATCGCCGGGATCGGCCCGGGACGAAGGAGTCATCCGGCGACGAGTGCCTGTCTCTAGGCTGAACGATGGAAATCGTCACGGAAACGAACCGTTGTTGCACTTACGGTGTACTTGTCGCGGCCCGCGCAGGTTAACCTCGTCGAGTGGCTGCTGCCGAGGTGAATCGGGTGGCCGTGACCGCACACCACTGGAGTGGGCGCGAGGCGCGGCTGCTGCGGCACGCGCTGCGGCTTTCGGTCCGCGGTTTCGCCGGCTACCTGGGTGTCGCCGCCCGCACCGTGACCAAGTGGGAGTCCGGCGGCACCGCGACCGTGCCGCGTCCCGACACGCAGGCGATCCTCGACACCGCGCTCGCCCGCGCGGAACCGGAGGCACGGCGCCGGTTCGACCTGCTCGCCCGGCAGGCCGGCACCACCGCGGTGACCCCGCTCGACAGCTATGACGCGGACGACTGGGCCGACGACCTCGACCGCACGACGGCGTGCCTCGGCCGCCAGGAGTTCCCGCTGGCGCGGATGCTGCTCGACCGCTGGCTGAACCGCTACCAGCCCGACAGCAACGACA
>DASZUO010000311.1:0-8456 GCA_035547575.1 Amycolatopsis sp.
ATGACCGCGCGCTCGCGGTCGGCACCGAAAACCTCGTGCAGCGTCGCCAGTTCGGCCTGGTCACCGGCCACGGTCGCGGTTCCGTGTGCCTCCAGCAGCCCGACCGAGCCGGGTTCGGCCGGGTCGAGCCCGGCGGCCGCCCAGGCCCGCCGCACCGCCAGGGTCTGGCCTTCCGGGGCGGGGTTGACCAGGCCGCCGCCGCGCCCGTCGCTGGACACGCCCGAACCGCGGAGCACCGCGTAGACCCGGTCGCCGTCACGTTCGGCGTCGGCGAGCCGCTTGAGCACGACCACGCCCGTGCCCTCGCCGATCAGGATGCCGTCCGCGCGGCGGTCGAACGGGCGGATCTGCTCGCTCGGCGAAAGCGCGCCGAGCCGGCTGAACACGCTCCAGAAGGTGATGTCGTGGCAGTGGTGCACGCCACCGGCCAGCATCACGTCGCATCGCCCCGCCGCCAGCTCGCCGATCGCCTGGTCCACCGCGACGAGCGACGACGCGCACGCGGCGTCCACCGTGTACGCCGGGCCGTGCAGGTCCAGCCGGTTGGCGACGCGGGACGCGGCGAGGTTGGGCACCAGGCCGATGGCGGACTCCGGACGGCCCCGCCCGAGCGTGTCGGTGAACGCGGTGCGGACCTTCGCCAGCTGGGTTTCGCCGAGGCCGGGCACCAGTTCGCCGAGTGTGCGGGTCAGCTGGTGCGCCGTGCGCACCCGCTGGTCGAGCCGCGCGATACCAGGGGTCAGGTAGCCGCCGCGGCCGAGGATCACCCCGGCGCGGCGGCGGTCACCGAGCGCCGCTTCGCCGCCCGCGTCGGCGACGGCCTCGGCGGCGACCCGCAGCGCGATCAGCTGGTCCGGCTCGGTGCCGTCGACCGACGCGGGCATGATCCCGAAGCGGGCCGGGTCGAAGGTGGTGAACTCGTCGACGAACCCGCCGCGCCGGCAGGACACCTCGCCGGTGAACGTGGCGTTCCAGCGCGCGGCCGGCAGGTCGCTGATCGCGTCCACCCCGTCGACCAGATTCCGCCAATAGGTGTCCAGGTCCGGTGCCCCTGGCAGGAGCACGGACATGCCGACGATCGCGACCGGCGGGTTCACCACGGCGACGCCGTGTAGACGACGGAACGTAGCTCCGGGTCGCCCCACGCCAGCTCGCGGAGCAGGCTGAGGGTTCCCTCCTCCGGATCGATCAGGTCGACGCCGCGGCCGGCGTAGCTCGAGGCGAGCTCCGGGGAGACCATGCCGCCGTGCCGCGCCGCCGGTGCCCACGGTCCCCAATGGACGGTCAGCGCGCGAGCCCCGTTGCGCGCCGACCAGGCGGCGCCGATCGATTCCAGCGCGTCGTTGGCCGCGGCGTAGTCGGCCTGCCCGCGGTTGCCGAGCACCGCGGCGATGCTGCCGAACAGGACGGTGAAGCGGGGTGGTTCCGGGGCGCCCGCGAGCGCCGACAGCAGGGTCCTCGCGCCGTCCACTTTGGTCTCGAAAACCCGCAGGAAGGATTCGGGTTCCTTGTCCGCCAGCAACCGGTCCTCGATGACCCCCGCGGCGTACACGACGCCGTCCAGCCTGCCGTGTTCCGCGTAGATCTCCTTGACCGCTCGGCCGAACGCGTCCCGGTCCCGAACGTCGACCGCGTGATAGTGAACTGCCGCCGCGTGCCTGCGCAGCTCGCTCAAGGTCGCGGCCACCTCGCGGCCGGCGAGGATCCGGTGCGCCCGCGCATCGAGCTCGGCCGGCGGCAGGCGGGCAGACCTCGCCAGCGCCGACCGTAGTGCGGGCAGGTCGGTGGCAGCGGCCACGTCCGGCGCCTCGTCTCCGGAAGGCGGGCACGTGCGGCCGATCAGCTCGATCCGGCAGCCGCTCGCCGCGACCAGGGTGGCGGCGAACTGGGCGGTGATCCCGCGGGCGCCGCCGACCAGCAGCACAACGGAGTCGCGGTCGAGGCCGAGTGCGGCGGCCTCCGCCGCGCCGTCTCCGGCCGGTCCCGCACCGGTGCTGCCGAGTGAGCCGAGCGGTGCCGGGGTCAGCTGCGGCGTGTGCCGGAAGCCGGGCCCGGTGCGCACGACCGGCGTCGAATCGGTGCTGCGGAGCTCGTCGATCAGCAGTTGCGCCAGTTGCGCCGGTGCCAGGCCGGGATCGACTTCGACCAGGCGGGCACCGGTGTCCGGATACTCCCGCGCGACCGAGCGGAAGAACCCGCGCAAGCCGACGGGTCCGTTCTGCCGGGGCGCGGCCATGACCAGCCAGCGCGGACACTGCGCCAGTACTTCCTGGAACAGCGGGAGCAGGCCGGGCAGCACGGGCTCGGTGTCCTCGTCCGTGCCCGGTTCCAGTGCGCCGAGGTGGATCACCCCGTCGAACTCGCCGCTGTCCGCTGTCCGCGCGCCGCATCCGGTCAGCCGCTCGCCGAGTTCCGTGGCCAGTTCGCCGCTGCCGATGATCCTGATCGTGCGCCCGGCGAGTGCCTGTGCCGCGCGCTCACCGCCGGCGATCGGCGCCTCTTCGACGAGGAACCGCTTGGGCGGCACGCCGGCCGGGGCTTCGGACCGCGACGGCGGGGCGACCGGTTGCGGGCCATCGGCGCCGGAGCTGAACCAGTCCACGATGGCGCCGGTGGTGCGGAGCTTGGCGAGCTGGTCGATGTCGGCGCCGGGCACGGGGATGCGGGCCAGCAGCTCACCCGCGATCTCCGTGCGTTTGATCGAGTCGACGCTCAGGTCGGCCTCCAGATCCAGCTCCGGCTCGATCATGTCCACCGGATAGCCGGTCCTGGCACCGATCACCGACAGCACCGTCGCCAGCACGTCATCGGCAGGCTCGGGCTCCTCGGGTGGCGTGGTTTCGGCGACCGGCAGCTGAACGAGCGGCTCTCGCGCCGGGACGACCTGGACGGGCGCGGCCGGTGGGGCGCCGAGCAGGCTCAGCATCACGTCGCGCTGCGCCGCCACGGTTTCGCGGCTGGTGCGCAGGAACTCGTGGACGAGTGCTTCGCGGCCGGCGCCGCTGGAATCCCCGGTCATGGTCATCGTCCCCACCGCTCGTGCGGGGGCGAGGCCGCCCGCGAGGTAGCCGCCGTCGGCGGTGCGTACCGTCTGGCCGTCGATCGTCCACCCGGCCGCCCGCGGCGGCCGCTCTCCGCTGATGTCGCGGGCGTCACGGCCGTTGAACAGCCATCCCGTGCGCAGCGGAACACCGGCGACGGCGAGCTGCGCGATCGCACCGAGGAAACCGCGAAGTCCCTTGCCTGCCTTGCCCTCGCACGCCACTGTCACATGTGGACGATCACGCAGAATCGCCTCCACCAGGCGGCTCAGCACCGCGGACGGCCCGGCCTCCAGGAACACCCGTGCACCCGCTTCGTACATCGACTCGATCTGCGCCACGAAACCGACCGGCGCGCCGATCTGCGCGGCCAGCTCCGCGCGCACGCCGTCCGCGCCCGGCGGGTATGCGGTCGCGGTGCGGTTCGACCACACCGTCGACTCCGGCGCGCGGATGTGGTGCGCCGCCAGCACTTCGGCGAACTTCTCCCCCGCGCCGGCGAGCAGCGGACTGTGGAACGCGCACGCGACCGGGATCTTCTTCGCCGCCAGTCCCGCGACGCGCAACTCGTCGAGCACGCGGTCCACCAGCACAGTCGGGCCCGAGATCACGCACTGGCGTGGCGCGTTGTGGTTGGCCACCACGACCTGCTCCCCCACACCGGCGGCCCGCAGCACGTCGCCGACCTCGGCGGCGGTCGCCGCGACGGCCGCCATGGCGCCAGGGTCGCCCCCGGCCGAGGAGAGGATCGCGTCCGCGCGTGCTTCCGAGAGCGCGAGCAGCGTCGCCGCGTCGAAGGATCCCGCCGCACACAGCGCGACAAGTTCGCCGTAGCTGTGCCCCGCGAACATGTCCGCCTTGACGTCGAGCCGGGTCAGCAGCTGGTGCACGGCGAGCCCGGCCATGCCGAGCGCGGGTTGCGCGGCACGGGTGTCGCGGAGCGAGAAGTCCTGGGCCTGCGCGGTTTCGGCGTCGAATGCGGCGGGCGGGAACAGCGTGGCCGCCCATCTCCGGCCCAGTCGCAGGAACTGCCGCGTCTCGGGAAAGGCGACGAGCAGCTCGGCCAGCATCCCCGGCCGCTGGCTACCCTGGCCGGGGAACAACACCGCCAGCTTGCCCGTCTCCGCGGGCGCCTGGAACAGCCCGCGCGCCGGATCGTGCTCGCCGGCGGCAGCCCGGCGCAGCAGGTCGGTCAGCTCCTCGACGCTGTCCGCGACAACCGCGATCGTCACCGGCTCCGCACGTCGCTCCACCCGCCTGGCCGCGCTCCTGGCGAGATCGCGCAGCCGCCACGTTCCGGTGTTCGCCAGCTCCAGCAACCACTCGAGGTCGCGGGCGCCGGAGAAGGTGAACAGCTCCACGGGCCATTCGTCCATGCCGTGCCGCGGCTCCGGCCCGCCGTCGTGTGCCCTGAGCACCACGTGAAAGTTGGTGCCACCGAAGCCGAACGCGCTCACCCCGGCGACCCGCTCCGCGGGCGGTGCCGCCCACGGGCGTGCCTGGCGAAAGAACACGAACGGACTGCTTTCGGCCTGCCAGTCCGGATTCGGGTCGGTGACGTGCAGCGTCGGTGGCACGGTGGCGGTGTGCAGGGCCATCGCGGTCTTGACCAGGCCGGCCAGCCCCGCGGCACATTTCGTGTGGCCGATCTGGGACTTCACCGAACCGATCGCGCAACCGCCCGTCGCCGCGCCCGCCTCGGTGAACACGGTGCTCAGCGCGGTCAGCTCGGTCCGGTCGCCGACTACGGTGCCGGTCCCGTGCGCCTCGATCAGGCCGACCTCGGCCGGCGACACCCCGGCGTTGCGGTACGCGCGCCGCAAGGCACGACATTGCCCTTCGGGCCGGGGTGCGGTAAGCCCGAGTGACTTGCCGTCGCTGCCGCTGCCGACGCCCTTGACGACGGCGTAGACCCGGTCACCGTCGCGTTCCGCGTCGGCCAGGCGCTTCAGCACGACGCAGGCGACCCCTTCGCCGAGTGCGATGCCGTCGGCGGAGCCGTCGAACGTGCGGCACCGCCCGGTGGGCGAGAGCGCCTGTACCGAGGAGAACAGGAGGTAGTCGTTGATGCCGTTGTGCAGATCCGCGCCGCCGGCGAGTACCACGTCACTGCTGCCGCTGACGAGTTCCTTGCACGCCACGTCGATCGCGGCGAGCGAGGAGGCGCACGCGGCGTCCACGGTGTAGTTCGCGCCGCCGAGATCGAGCCGGTTGGCGATCCGGCCGGCGATGACGTTGGCGAGCATGCCGGGGAACGAGTCCTCGGACAGCCTGGGCAACTGTTCGTCGAGCTGTTCGGGGACCGAGCCGAAATACGACGGCAGAACGGTGCGCAGCACGGTCGCGTTGGACAGGTCGCTGCCCGCCTCGGCGCCGAACACGACGCTGGTGCGGTCGCGGTCGAACCCGCCGTCGCCGTAACCCGCGTCCGCCAGCGCCTTCTCGGCGACCGCCAGTGCCAGCAGCTGAACCGGTTCGATGGCCGCCAGCGAGGACGGCGGAATGCCGTACCGCAGCGGGTCGAACGGGATCTCCGGCAGGAAACCGCCCCATCTCGACGGCGTGCGCTCGCCGGTGCCGCCCTCGGCGTAGTAGACGCCCGGATCCCAGCGGGTTGCGGGCACCTCGGTGACGGCGTCGACCCCGCGCACCACATTGGCCCAGAACTTCGCGAGATCGGGCGCCTGCGGGAACATGCACGCCATGCCGACGATCGCCACGTCCAGCGGCGACGGCGCCTCGGGCTCGGTCACCTCGATCGGCCCGAGCCACTCGCGCACGGTGCGGGCCCGCTCGGTGAGGAACGCGGCGGCGTCCGTCACCGACCGGTGCAGCTGCCCGATCGTGGTGACCTGCGAGCGAAGGACGGCAACCTGGCCGGCCATGAACAGGCCCTCGGTGAGCTGGTCCGGCACGTCCACGGCGACGAGTTCGGTGCCCTCGCGGCGCACGCCTTTGCTGGCGACGCGCAACCGCCCGACGTTGATCTGCTCCAGTTCCTCCCACGCCTGCCGGTCCGCCACGCCGCGGGCACGCAGCTCCTCCCGCAATCCACCGAACCGCTCGGTGAACGGGCTCACCACGCACCGGGTGGCATGCCCTGGTGCCGTCTCCAGCAACGCGGTGCGCTCGGCGGCCAGCACCTGCCGCTGGAACGCCGGCAGCACGGCATGATGCGCGACGGCCTCTTCGGTGAACAGGTACGCACTGCCCATCAGCACGCCGATTCCGGTGCCGCGCGCGGCCAGCGGGGCGGCCGCGGCGGCGACCATCGCCGCGGACCTCGTATCGTGGACACCTCCCGCGAAGAAGACCTGGATATCGGCCCCGTGCTGGGGATGCTCGGCAAGGTAGTCCTCGAGAACCCCGATCTGCGCTTCCCACAAGGGAAAACTCGCTCGCGGGCCGACATGCCCGCCGCATTCGGAGCCCTCGAACACGAACTTGCGGGCACCCGCGTCGAGGAACTGACGCAGCAGCCCCGGCGAAGGCACGTGCAGGAAGGTCTGGATGCCCTCGGCCTCCAGCGCCGCCGCCTGCGAAGGCCGGCCACCCGCGATGATCACACTGGCCGGCTTGACCTCGCGGATGACGGCGAGCTGCGCGGACCGCACGTCCTCGGGCGCGAACCCGAGAATGCCGACGCCCCACGGGCGATCCGGTATCGCACGCCGGGTTTCCGCCAGCAGCGACCGGGTCTGCGTCTCGTTCGCCAGTGCCAGTGCGACGAAGGGCAGCGCGCCGTGCCCGGCGACCGCGGCGGCGAACCCGGGCTGGTCGCTGACCCGCGTCATCGGCCCCTGCGCGACAGGCAGCTCGGTGCCGACCGCCCGGCACAGCGGCGAGTCCGGCCGCAGCACCGGGTTCGCGACCGTGCCGGAGGCCGCCACGACGGCCGCCCGCACCGCACGCACGGCCTGTCCGATGTCACCGTAGCGGTCGGCGAAACGGTTGGCGAGAAAGGCATCCTGACCCACGGGGAGGTCCGTGGCGGTCCCGCGCCGCCGCAGCAGCCGCTCGCCGTCGACGAGCACGGTGTCGGCACCATCCGAACCGCTGATCGCCTCGATGATCTCCTCGGGCAGTTCGGCTTCCGCGAGCAGCGCGAGCTGTGTGTCCAGGACGACGCCCGCCGCGCCACCCAGTACCGCCGCCGCCGCGGTGCGCGGTCCGATGCCGCCGCAGGCCCACACCGGCAGGTCTCCGGTCAAGAGCTGTTGCAGCAGAACGAAAGTGCTCAGCTCGCCGACGCGCCCGCCGGCCTCGTGCCCGCGCGCGATCAGCCCGTGCGCCCCGTCAGCGGCGGCACACGCCGCCTCGTCGCTGCTGGTGACCTCGGCCAGTACCCGGTAACCGGCCAGCTCGGACGGTCGCCACGGCGAGTCCCAGCCGAGCACGACGGTATCGACCCCTGCGGGCAGGTCGGCCGGCTCGAGCCGGCAACCCTGCGGCACCCGCACCCCGAACGTCCCCGGCGACCACTGCTGGGCGAGCGTGAGACTCTCGCGCACGCGGGCGTCCCCGGCGCCGAGGTCGAGTCCGCCCAGGCCGCCTGCCTGGCAGACCGCGGCCACGACTCGCGCGGTGGGCCGACCGAGCGGGCTCAGTCCGAGGACGAGCTCACGGCGATCGCGCTGGACTGCCAAGGAGAGCCTCCGTCTTCGATGTGGCAGAAGGGAAAAGCGCGGACTCGCCGTGCCATCCCGCCCCGACGTCATCCGTTCGGGTTAGTGGTTGGGCAAGCTATCTCACCCCTCACGGGACTTCAACGGCCTCCGCCCGGCCGCCGAGCCTCCCCGATGCCCCGCGGCGGGCACACGAAACCTCCTGGCAACGCGCCATATTCCGGTTCTCGCGGTTGACGGGACACTCGTCCACAGCCGCCGATGTGTGCCGCGGTCCGGTCGGTAACAAACCGGCAATGCAGAACTGATCATCTCTTTACGGAGGTGGCGTCACCGGGCGCCGATCGGCAGGATCTCCAGGGACGTCGTGCTGCCTCGCGCTATGTCGTCGACCGTGACGGGATCCAGCGCGCCGAAGAATGCCTGCTGGGCCCGGCGGAGCACGGTGCGCAAACGACAGCCGTGCGCCAGGGGGCACACCGTGCTGCCCTCGCAGTCCACGACCTCGCCCGTTCCCTCCAGCTCCCGCACGATCCACCCGATCGAGACGCCACGGCTGTCCGGCGCGAGGCCGACACGCTCGTCGTGCCGGACCACGAGCAAGCCGAGTTCACGCAGGCGGTCGGTCACCGGCCCCAGATCGTCTTCGCTCGCCCCGACCCCTGCCGCCAGGCCGGTTCTCGTCATGCCGTTCGCTCGCGACAGTCGGAGAATCACACGGAGGGCCAGGTCGGTGAACTTTGTCAACTGCACAAGGCACTGTCGGTAGCCGCTGTGTCGAGCCTGTGTT
>DASZUO010000312.1:0-12141 GCA_035547575.1 Amycolatopsis sp.
CAGCGGGAGAAGGCGGCCGAGCGACACTGACCCCGGGCATGCCGAGGGCCGGCTCGCCACGCGGGAGCCGGCCCTCGTCGTCCGCTCAGGACCAGCCGGCCATCGGGTAACCGGCCATCAGGTCCCGGACCTCACCGGCGATGGCCTCGATGGCGGCGTCGTCACCGGCGTCGGCGGCAGTGATCGCGCGGTCCATCCACTCCGCGATCTGCGGCTGGTGCTCTGGCGTGAGCCCGCGCGTGGTGATCGCGGCCGTGCCGAGCCGGATGCCGGACGGGTCGAACGGCTTGCGCGGGTCGAACGGCACCGCGTTGAAGTTGAGCTCGATGCCGGCCCGGTCCAGCGCCTGCGCGGCCGGCTTGCCGCCGATCTGCTTGCTGGTCAGATCCACCAGCAGCAGGTGGTTGTCGGTGCCGCCGGACACGAGGTCGAACCCGCGCTCGGTCAGCGCCTGCGCGAGCGCCTTCGCGTTCGCGACGATGGCGTGCGCGTAGTCGCGGAACTCCGGCTTGCTCGCCTCGCCGAGCGCGACCGCGATCGCCGCCGTGGTGTGGTTGTGCGGACCGCCCTGCAGACCGGGGAACACGGCCTTGTCGATGGCCTTGGCGTGCTCGGCGTCGGACAGGATCATCGCGCCACGCGGGCCGCGCAGCGTCTTGTGCGTCGTGGTGGTGATCACCTGGGCGTGGCCGACCGGCGACGGGTGCGCGCCACCGGCGATCAGTCCGGCGATGTGCGCGATGTCGGCGACGAGCACCGCGTCCACCTCGCGGGCGATCTCGGCGAACGCCGGGAAGTCGATGGTGCGCGGGATGGCGGTGCCGCCGGCGATGATCAGCTTCGGCCGGTGCTCCTTGGCGAGGTCACGCACCTGGTCGAAGTCGACGCGCCCGGTCTCCTTCCGCACGCCGTAGTGCACGGCGTTGAACCACTTGCCGGTGACGGACACCCCGGCGCCGTGCGTCAGGTGACCACCGGCGGGCAGCGACATGCCGAGCACCGTGTCGCCGGGCCGCACGACGGCCAGGTAGGCCGCCAGGTTGGCCGGGGAGCCCGAGTAGGGCTGGACGTTCGCGTGGTCGGCCCCGAACAGCGACTTCGCCCGCTCGATCGCGACCCGCTCGACCTGGTCGACGACCTGCTGGCCCTCGTAGTAGCGCTTGCCCGCGTAGCCCTCGGAGTACTTGTTGGTCAGTACCGTGCCGGTGGCCTCGAGCACCGCCTGCGACACGTAGTTCTCCGACGCGATCAGGCGGATCTTCTCGGCCTGACGCTTCGCCTCGTCCTCGACGAATCCGGCGATTTCGGGGTCGGCGGCGGTAAGGGCGGGGATGGCTGGCTGGTGCGTCATGTTCCTACTCCTGACACTGGCCACACCCAGGCGCGCGGTGCCGGCCTCGTCGGTCGCTTCCCGGTGGTGCTCCACCTCTACGGCGCCAGTCGCTAGCTGTGTGCTCGAGTCTAGTCGACGGGTGCGATGCCTTGTGCGTGTCGCCGGGCCAGCTGCTGATACAGGGCCGCGTTGTGCTCGACCCAGGCGCGCGCGGAGTCCGACAGCGGAACGAACTTCTTCGCCGGGGTACCCATCGCGATCACCTCGGGCGGCACCTCGGTGTTCGGGCTGACCGTCGCGCCGGCCGCGATGAGCGCGCGCTCGCCGATCTTGGCCTTGTCCAGCACGGTGGACCCGTTGCCGATGAGTGCCTGCTCCCCGACCGTGCAGTCGTGCACCAGGCACTGGTGCCCAACGGTCACGTTGCGCCCGACTTCGCAGACACCGTCGTTGACGTGGATCACCGAGTTGTCCTGGATGTTCGCGCCTTCCCGGATGATGATCTTGCCGAAGTCGGCTCTGATGACGGCGCCGTACCAGATCGACGCGTCCTTCTCGACCACGACGTCGCCGATGAGCGTCGCGGTTGGCGCGATCCAGGCGCCGGCGTGCACGGTGGGGCTGACGCCCTCGAACGAGAACAGTGGCATACCCCGCACCTTAAGCCAGGACGAGCGGCCTGATCTCCTCGCGCAGCGTCGCGAACGGGCGGGGCCGGACGCGCTGCTGCACGATCGCGCCCAGCAGGTACGACTGCAGCGCGCGGGCCTTCGCGCGCGGATCGTCGTGGCCGAGATCACCGAGCAGTTCGGTGAGCAGTTCCGTGGACGAGTGCAGCATCGCGTCGGCGGCCCGCAGATGGTCGCTGCGGCCGACCGCGACCCAGTACTCGAACCACACGAACGCGGCGTTCGGGTTCTCGGCGAAGGTGTCGAGATACGCCTTGACGACGGCCCAGAAGCGCTCCTCGGGGTCCTCGTGCCACGCGGCCACGGCGCGCAGGTGGCCGAGGAAGGCGGTCACCTGCGCGGCCATGGCCCGGTCGATCAGCAGGTCGATGTCGGAGAAGTAGTAGTGGATCGCGCTCTTGGTGAGCGGGCTCGCGTCGGCGATGGCGCGCGCCGTGCACCCCGCGAGGCCGTCGCGCGCGAGCACCTCGCGGGCGGCCTGGACGATCTGCTCCCGCTTGGCGAGCTGATTCGGCGACAGCCGGTCGCGCTGACCCGGCGGCGTGGCGGCCACGGTGCTTTCCTTCCCCTGTTCGGCGGAGGACCAGCCTAACGCTTGGGACGGGCGTCCCGGACGAAGGCACGAACGCCACCGCGCCGGCGGCCGGGCGACCCAGCCGCCGGCGCCCGGGGGTCACCGCGGCTCGGCGAGGGTGTTGCCGTGTGTGGTCATCATCTCGATGGCCCGTCGGCGCAACGCCGCGGGGACCTCGGGAAGCAACGCCGGGCCGTGCTCCTTGCTGGGCAGTGCGAGTGTCGCCGTCCCGCGCATGGTCTCCTCGCCGCGCTGGTTGGTGGCGGTGAACCGGACGTCCACGTGCCACTGGCTCTCCCGCAGGCGTTTGCCGGTCACCTCGCCACCGAAGTACTGCACGTCACCCTGGTAGTTGAACTTGCGCATCTCGTCGTGCTGCGAGACGACCCAGCCGTCGTCGCCGGCCCAGTCGGTCAGGAAGTGGTGCGCCCAGCACTCCCGCAGCACGCCGTAGTCGTAGGCGCGCGGGTTGCCGATCGCCTGTGCCCATGCCGAGTCCCAGTGCACCCGCTGGGCCACATCGGGAACCCCGTACTCGTTGCGGATGTAGAACGGCGCGATGCGGCGCCGGTTCGCGTGCGCGAGCCGTCCGGTCACCAGCCCGTACGGGGCGAACCCGTAGCCACCGGCATGGAACACGACCATGTCGGTGGTGGTCAGCGGCCCCTTGACGATGGACGGCAACTGCTCCCCGACCGTCACGTCCTCCGCGTACCGCACCTCCGGCCCACGGCGCCGCTCCGCGGCGTAGCGCCGTTCGATCTCCTCGATGTCGGCCTCGCTGTAGGACGGTGCCTCGACCCCGGAGTACTTCCCGCGCTCCCTGGCCTTCTTCCGCTCCGTGTAGATGACCAGCGTCCGGTAGACACCGATGACCTCGGCGTTCTGGTTCATCTTGACGTCACGCCGCACCTTGATCACCGAACGGCCGGCGAACTCGGACGCCTTGACCTCGACGGAGTCGAGCCCGCCGAAGCTGTAGACGGTGTCACCCGGCCTGATCGGCCGGTACCAGTCCCACGTGCCGCCCGACACGAACGCGTGGATGCCCCGGTAGCTTCCGCCGCGCTCGTCCTTGCCCGGCCGCTCGCCGCGCAGGGGTGCGTTCAGGATCCCCGCCATGATCGGCGGCGCGATCTGCCCGCCCCACCGGGTGCGGCGCCCGTAGTCGGGGTCGGTGAACAGTGGGTTGTCGTCACCGTAGGAGTGGGCGAAGTTGCGGATGGCCTCCGGCGTCGCCGTACTCAGGTACTCCTGGGTGCGGCTCGGCCAGTCCCGCCCCACGATGGCGCGGTCCTTCTCGATGTCGGAGTCCCGCAACTCGGCGGCGGTCGCCTTCTCGAACTCCTGCTGTGTGGTGTCGGTCATACAGTCCTTTCGACAGCGACGAACGGTGGTGCTAGGAGACCGCGAACGACGGCTCGCCTGTCGGCACGAACTGGGCGTGTGCGGAATCCCATTTGTCGAGCGTGTAGCCCTGGATCGTGGCCTTGCCCAGCTCTGACGACAGGGGGAGGCCCTTTTCGAGGAAGCCGATGTTCGTGTCCGGAGGCAGGGAGAACGCGGCTTCGGCGATCCCCACCGACGACAGCGGCTCGGCGTTGCCGATGGCGGCCATGCAGAACTGGAAGGTCAGCCAGCCCAGCTCCGCGTCACCGGGGTTGACGCCGCGCGCCTCGACGGCCTGGTGGAAGAGCTGGTAGTCCGGGTCGTTTCCGTAGGCAACCGAACTGGACTTGGTGTTGTTCGTCCGGTACATCTGCTGCGTCAGGTCCGCGGCGTCGGCGGCGGCCACGGCGCCGGCGCTGCACATCGACGCCGTGAGGATCTTGGGACGCAAGGGCGAGACCTTCAGCAGTGACAGCGACTGCGTGCACTTGACGCCCAGCGCCAGATCCACGAAGACGTCGGCACCCGACGCGACCAGCGTGGTCATCTGTGCCTTCACGTCGGGGTCGGTGGGCTCGTAGCTCTGCTTCGCGATGACGCGGACACCGCTGCCCTGCAGCGCGCTCTCGATCCCGCGCATCGTGTCGTTGCCGGTGTCGTCGTTCTGCACCAGCGCGCCGATCGTCGCGTTCGGATAGTGCTGCCGGATGAACTTGCCCATCGCCACGCCCTGGTCGACGTACGTCGAGGTCATGCTGGTGAAGGGCGTGGACTTCGACAGCATCGACGCGGAACCCGCCAGCGGGAACAGCTCGGGCACGCAGTGCTGGTTCAGGTAGGGCTGCACCGCCTTGGCGTTGGCCGTGCCGACGAGCCCGACGACCGCCGTCACCCCGTCCTTCTCGACGAGCTCGTGCACGTTGTTCTGCACCCTGCCCGCCTCGTACTTGTCGTCGAGGGTGATCAGCTGGAGCTTTTTCTTGCCTGCCTTGGTCTGCAGCCCGCCCTGGGAGTTGACGACGTCCACATAGGCCTGGATGGCTCTGGTGGTCGCGCCCACCGACGCGTAGGTCCCCGACAGCGGACCGGAGGTGCCCAGCACGATGGTGTCGCCCGTGACGGCCTGTGTCGCCGCGGGCGGGCACGCCGACGTGTCGATCTTGCCGGAGCCGGACACCGAGGTATTCGACGTCGACGCGGTTGTGCCGCACGCGGCAAGGCCGACCGTCAGCGCCAGGACCGTTGCCGCCCGTGGCGCGAACCTCATCGTTCGTCTCATGTCGAACCCTTCTCGTTGCTGACTGCGAAACTCTTCGGTCGCCGCAACCGGGCCACGCCCCGGTGCCACACACCCACCGCGCCGTCCGACGCGAAGATCACGACCAGGGCCAGGATCGCGCCGTAGATCACTGGGGTGTAGATCGGCGGGACGCCGATCCGGTCGGTGAGCTCGGGCACGTACTGCAGGAAGATGCCACCGATCACGGCGCCGCCGATCGACACCGAGCCGCCGATCGCCATCCCCACGAACAGCTGGATCGAGGTGTTGAGGCTGAAGTCGCCCGGCGACACGAACCGGTGCTGGAGCGTGAACAGCCCACCGGCGAGGCCCGCCAGCGCCGCGCTCAGCGCGAATGTCGCGACCTTCACCCGCGGCACCACGACGCCGAACCCCTCGGCGACGATGTCGTTGTCCCGGATGGCCTGCATCAGCCGCCCGGCCCGGCTGTGCTTGACGCGGTGCACCAGGACCAGGCAGACGAACAGGATCAGCACCGAGAGCACGTAGGCCCACTGCCCGGGGTCGAGACCCAGCCCCGGCGGCGGCAGGTAGACGGCGGTCACGGACTTCCCGCCGGTGCCGCCGGTCCACGAGCTGAACCGTTGCACGAGGCTGGGGAACACCAGACCGATGCCGAAGGTCGTCAGCGCGACGTACAACCCGCGCAGGCGCAGCGCGGGCAGCGCCACCACGACTCCCGCCACGGCGGCACACGCCGCACCGGCGACGAAGGCCATCGGATACGACCAGCCGTGGTCGGTGACCAGGATGGCCACGGCGTAGGCCCCGATGCCCACGAACGCGGCATGCCCCAGCGACAACTGTCCATTGAGGCCGGTGAGCAGGTTCATGCTCAGTACGGCCAGCGCGAGGTAGACCGCCGAGCCGGCCTGAGAAAGCTGGAAGCCGGACAGGAACGCGGGCAGTGCCAGTGCCACGGCCAGCGCCACGACGGCCGTGGACCAGTTCACGGCCCGGGTGCCCACCCGGCTCGGCAGCGCGCCCGTGGCGCGCACGGTGCCGATCACAGCCGGCTCGAATCCGCGCGGCCGAACAGTCCGTTCGGCTTCACCATCAGCACGGCGATGATGATCGCCAGCGCCACCAGCAGGCTCAGGTCGTTGCCGATGAAGTCGATGTACCCCACGGCGAGGCTCTGCAGCACACCGACGATGAGCCCGCCGACCACCGCGCCGAGCACGCTGGTGAAGCCGCCGAGCGTCGCCGCGGCGAACGCGTAGAGCAGCACGCCCTGCAGCATTCCGGTGTGGACGAAGGTCTGCGGCGCGACGAGGACCGCCGCGAGCGCGCCGAGCGCGCCGGCGATCCCCCAGCCGAGCATCAGCATGTGGCTGCGCCGGATGCCCACCAGCCGTGCCGACTCCGGGCTGTCCACCGAGGCCCGCATGTGCAGGCCGATCCGGGTCCGCTGGAACAGGGCCCAGATCAGCGCGCTGACGACGAGCAGTACGGCCAGCAGACCGATCGTCGAATAGGCGAGGTGCACCCCGCCGAGCTGCAACGCGCCCGCCGGAAACACGTCGGGCAGCCGCACGATGTCCACTGTGAACAGTCCGCCCGCGAGTGCGTTGATCGCCAGCATCAGCCCGAGGGTGACGATGATGATCGGCAGGTGGTCGGGCCGGTCCTCCACGGGCCGCACCACCACGCGCTCGATCAGCGCGCCACCGGCGAACCCGGCCGCCATGGCGACCACGATCGCGGGCACGACGGGCCAGCCGAGGCCGGTGGAGAGCTTCCAGGCCAGGAAACACGTGAACATCGCCATCTCGCCCTGAGCCAGGTTGAGCGTGCCGGTCGAGCGAAAGACCAGCACGATGGCCAGGGCCAGCGCGGCGTAGACGGCGCCGCCGGACAGCCCGTCGAGCAGCCGCTGGATCAGCAGTGTCATCTCGGGTTCTCAGACTCCTAGGTATGCGGCTTGGACGGCGTCATCGCCGGCGAGCTCCGCCGCGGTTCCGGTGAGTGCGATACGTCCCTGTTCGAGCACGTAGCCTCGGTCGGCGTGGCGCAGCGCCTGGCGCGCGTTCTGCTCGACGACCAGCATCGCGGTGCCGAGGGTCTCGTTGAGCGCCTTGAGCTGGTCGAACAACTCGGTGACGATGCGTGGGGCGAGCCCGAGCGAAGGCTCGTCCAGCAGGAGGAGCCTTGGCCGGCCCATGAGGGCCCGTGCGAGTGCCAGCATCTGCTGTTCGCCGCCGGAAAGGCTGCCCGCCGGCTGGGCCCGCCGCTCCCCGAGCCTGGGAAAGCGCTCCATCCAGGTCTCGACGTCCTCGGCGATCTCGCGTGATTTCCGCCGGACCGCCGCGCCGACGAGCAGGTTCTCCTCGACGGTGAGGTTGGGGAAGGTGCCACGCCCCTGCGGCACGTGCGCGACGCCGAGCCGGGCGATCTGTTCCGGTGACCGCGGCCGGCGTGCCGTGCCGAAGAAGCGGAAGACGCCCGTCGAGGACACCCTCCCGGAGATGGCCCGCAGTGTGGTCGTCTTCCCGGCCCCGTTGGCGCCGAGCAGGGCGACGATCTCGTGCTCGCCCACCGTGAGGGACACGTCACGCAGGACCGCGATCTGGCCGTACCCGGCGGCCAGGCCGGAGACCTCGAGTGCGCTGGTCATGCCGCGCTCCCCAGGTACGCCTCGACGACGGCCGGGTCGGTCGTGACCTCGTCCGGGGTGCCCGCCGCGAGCCGGCGGCCGTAGTTGAGCACCACCACCGAGTCGCACAGCGCACGAACCAGCCCCATGTGGTGCTCGACGAGGACGAGCGTCAGTGACTCGGCGGCCTGGATGCCGCGCAGCTCGGCGACCAGGTGCTCGATGTCCTCATGCGACAGACCGGCGGCCGGCTCGTCCAGCAGCAGCACCTTCGGCCGCGCGGCGAGCGCCCTGGCGAGCTCGACACGCTTGAGTACGCCGTAGGGCAACTCGCCAACCGACCGGCCGGCGTCCGGTGCCAGCCCGAACCGGTCGAGCAGGCCGATCGCGTCCGCCCGCGCGCGGCGCTCGGCACGCGGTGTCGGCATCAGCCCCAACGCGGAGGTGAGCAGGCCGCCGCGGCCGCGCGCGGCACCGCCGACGAGCACGTTGTCGAGCACGCTCAGTCCCTTGAACAGCGCCAGGTTCTGGTACGTGCGGCTGATGCCGAGGCGGGCGAGGCGGTTACGGCTCATGCCGCTGATCTGGACGCCGTCGAGAGTGATCGTGCCGGTCGCGAGCGGGTACAACCCAGTGATCGCGTTGAGCATGGTGGTCTTGCCCGCGCCGTTGGGGCCGATCAGACCGAGCACCTGGCCTGCCGACACCGAGACGGTGACGTCATCGAGCGCCTTCAGGGCACCGAATGAGACCGTGGCGTGAACTACTTCGAGCACGAGCCCTCCTGGGCGACGGCGTCGTCAAAGATACAGGGCACTATATACATGGGTCTGTGTCGTGGTCAACGGGTGATCCGGTCGACAACGGGTCGGTGACTAAGCGACTATTGAACGCAACATGACCCGTACAAGGACATCCACCGGCTCCCCGGCGCGAGGGACGACCGGCCGCGCCCCCAAGCTCGCCGAGCGCGTCGCGCGATCCATCGAGGACGACATCGTCGGCCAGGGCTGGCCGGTGGGCCGCAACCTCGGCAGCGAAGCGGCGCTGATGGAGCGGTTCGGGGTGTCCAGGGCCATCTTCCGCGAAGCGGCGGGCATCCTGGAGTACAAGCAGGTGGCCGCCATGCAGCGCGGCCGCGGCGGTGGCCTCGTCGTGCGGGCACCGGCCGCGGCGGTCGTGGCCCACTCCGTGGCCGCCTACTTCGCCTTCGCGCACGTGTCGGTGGAGGAGCTCTACGAGACGCGAGTCGTCCTGCAGGTCCTGGCGGGCAAGCTCGCGGCGCGCCGGATCACCGAGGCGGACGTCGTCCGGCTACGGGCCATGACCGAACAACCGGGCGCATTCCACGAGGGCTTCGAGGTCGTCCTCGGCAAGCTGAGCCGCAACCCCGCGCTCGCCATCTTCATCCCCACCCTGATGCGCGTGACCGGGATGATCATCGGCGCGCCGTCGGGCCTCACGCTCGCCCCCGACGTCGAGTCGGCGCGCCGGCGAGGCTGCCGTGCCATCGTCGACGCGATCGTGTCAGGCGACGAGTCGGCGATCCAACGGCGGATGACCCGGTATCTGGACGCCGACCGGGCCTGGGTCCTCGACTACCTTCGCCGCCATGCCGCCCCGGCCGGTTTCCCGGTGACCGGCACCGGCAAGCTCGCCGAGCAGACCGCACTGGTGATCACGCGGGAGATCCGCGAGCGCGGCCATCAGCCGGAGACCGTCATCGGCAGCGAACCGGAGCTGCTGGCGCGGCTGCGCGTCGGCCGGTCGGTCTTCCGGCAGGCGGTGCGGATCCTCGAGCACAACGGGATCGCCCGCATGCGCCAGGGCGCGACCGGCGGGCTCGTCGCCACCACACCGGATCCCAGGCATGTGGTCGACGCGCTGTCGCTGTACCTGCACTACCTCAAGGTCGACATCGGGGCCGTCTTCGAGACGCGCTCGGCGATCGAGCTGGCGACGGTGGCGCAGGCAGCGCGGCACGCGTCCGACTTGGACACGGGCAGTCTGCGCCAGGCCCTGCTGGTGGCACAGGCGGGCGACGCCGCGGGCCTGCACGGTGCCGTGCACGTCGCGCTGGCCGAACTGGCGGGCAACACGTTGCTGACCCTGTTTCTCGCGGTGCTCCTGCGGGTCGGCGAGTACCGTTCCGGCGCCGCGGAACACGCGGACCCGGACGCGCACGAAGCCATCGCCGAGGCCGTCGTGGAGGGCGACGCGAGCCTGGCCAGGCACCGGATGGCACGGCATCTGCAGGATCTGGCCCCTGACGTGGGCGACGCGTGGCCGCAGTGACTCACCTCCCGGCGGGACTCCAGGCCTGCGCCAGGTCGACGCTGTCCAGCACCACCGATTTCCGGATCTTCCTGGTCGGTGTGCGCGGCAGCTCGTCGGTGATGACCACATACCGCGGCAGCGCGTGCTTGGGCACCCGGGGGACGAGCCAGTCGTAGAGACCAGCCGCGTCGACCTTCACCCCCGGCTCCGGCTCGGCGACCAGCAGCACCTCGTGGCCGGCGATCTCGTCCGGCACGCCGAGTACAGCCGCCGCGACGAGGTCGGGATGCTGGTCGACCACCGACTCCACCGCGGTGGAGGAGATGTTCTCGCCGAGCCGGCGGATGGTGTCGCGCGCCCTGTCCAGGAACTCGAAGTTGCCGTCGGGATGGCGGATGACGATATCGCCCGTGCGGTACCAGTCGCCGGCGAACGCCTTCGCGGTCGCTTCGGGCTGGTTGAGGTAGCGGTCCATCAACATCAGCCGGCTGTCGCCCTTGATCCACAGCTCACCGGCCGTCCCGTCCTCGACGGGAGTTCCGGCGTCGTCCACCACCAGAGCCTGGTAACCCTCCCGGCACTTGCCGCACCACATCCGCTCGCGGTCGGGCGGTGATTCCAAGCGCACCAAGGGAAAACCGGCCTCCGTCGAGCCGTAGCAGTCGTATGCCCCGACGGCGAACCGCTCTCCGAACTGTTCGGACAGCTCGGTGTGATGCCCCGAGAACACCAGCCGCAACGGGTTGTCCGCGTCGTCCGGCCGCGGCGGCTGGGACAGCAGCAGTCCGGCGATGTAGGTCCCGGTGGTGCAGCCGAACCGGCGCACGTCGTCCATCGCCGCGCTCGCCGAGAACCGCTCGCGGAACACCACCCGCCCACCCACGTCGCACATCGTGGCGATCGGGGTGCGGCCGGTCACGTGGAACATCGGGAAGCAGGCATAGGTGACGTCCTCGGGCACCAGCGGCATCCGCCCGATGAGGGCGGCGAACTGGGCCCAGCGCAGCACGACTCCCTTGGCGGGGCCGGAAGTTCCCGAGGTGTAGATGACGCAGGCCTCGTCCTCCGGCCGGGGCAGGTCCACGAGATCGGCGGGTTCGGCGGCGAGCGCCGCCGCGGCGCCACGCTCCACCGGGACAATCTTCAGCTCGGGCCGGTACTCCTGGATCCGGGCGGCGAACTCCGGTCGTGACAGGCACAGCGTGGGGGCGGCGTCGTGCAGCACGTGCTCGAGGAAGTCACCGGTCAGTTCGGGGTTGACGGGCACCTCCAGCGCGCCGAGACAACCCAGCGCGAGCCAGGCCAGGGCCGCGTCGATCGACGACGGCAGCAACGTCGCCACCCGGGTGCCCGGTCCGGCCCCCAGCCCCCGCAACCATCCCGCCCACCGGCGTACCCCGTCCCACGTCTCGCCGTACGTGGCCGTGCGTCCGGTCACCTCGAACAGGAAGGGACGGCCGGGTTCGGACTCCGCCCGCGCCCGCAGCTGGGACGGGAGCATCGACGCCGGATCGGTGACGACGGACGCGAGTTTGGCCGGCACGGTCATGCGAGCTCGGTCCCTTCCGGTTCGTGCACGAGGTCGTGCTTGCGGACCTTTCCGTTGTCGGTACGGGGAAACTCGGTCACCTGGTGGATCGCGACGGGCACCTTGTACGCGGCCAGCCGGGCCCGGACGAAGTCCAGCAGCCCGCTCGTGTCGGGCGACGGGGATTCGGTGCGGACCCAGGCGACGGGCACCTCGCCCAGCCGCGGGTCCGGCCGGCCGGCGACGACCGCCTCGAGCACATTCTCGTGCTCCAGCAGGGCGTTCTCCACCTCGGCGGGGATGATGTTGAGCCCACCGCGGATGATCAGCTCCCGGCTGCGGCCGGTCAGGTAGATGTAGCGGTCGGCGTCCACCCGGCCGAGGTCTCCGGTGTCGCTCCAGTCGCCCACCGCGGCGCCGCGGATCCAGATGTGCCCGTCGCTGCCGACCGGCAG
>DASZUO010000313.1:0-13577 GCA_035547575.1 Amycolatopsis sp.
GTCGTCGACCTTCGAGACGTTGGCGGAGCGCAGGATCCCGCAGTTGCGGACGAACCCGGCGGTGCTGCGCGCGGTGTAGGCGCCGCGGCTGAAGCCGAACAGGAACACCTCGTCGCCGGGTTCGAAGTGCTCCACGAGGAATCGGTAGCAGTCGCGGACGTTGCGGGAGAGCCCGAAGCCGAACGCGCCGCCGGTGATGCGCTCCCACGGCCGGGTGCCGACGCCCTCGTGGTAGAACCCGGCCTGCGGGAGGTCACCGGCCGGGGCGAGCGCGTGGTAGAGCTGCACGACGTTGGTGGGCGCCGTCTGCTTGAGCGAGTTCCAGGTGCCGTCACAACACACCACGAGCCGTTTCGTCATCGTTCCTCCTGGGTCAGGGCACCGGATAAGTCGCGGCGGGCGGGCCCTCGTTACACTGTGTCGTTTGGTACCAATCCGACCACAGTCACGGCTATCCGGCTTGCGTGGCAACGGTTACGTGGTGCTCGGGGTCCGCCTGCTTTTGGCCGGACTGGTACTACGCTGGCCGGGTGGATGAGACGTCGCGGCCCGCACGGGTCGAGGATGTGCACGCGCTGGCCCTGGCGATGCCGCACGTGACGGTCGAGGAAGGCAGCCGCGGCAACCGGGTGTACCAGGTCGGCCGCAAGTCGTTCGTCTTCTTCCGCACCCCGCGCCCCGACGCGGTCGACCCCGAGACCGGGGAGCGCTACCCCGATGTCATCGTGTTCTGGGTGCCGTCCGAAGCGGACAAGCAGGCGCTGGTGCAGGACCCGCGTTCGCCGTTCTTCACCACCACGCACTTCGACGGGCACCCGTCGGTGCTGGTCCGGGCGTGCCGCCTCGACGAGCTGACCTACCGGGAACTGAGCGAGGTCATCGAGGACGCGTGGCTGTCCCGTGCCTCCGCCGCGCGGCAGAAGGCGTGGCTCGCGCAGTCACCCGGCTGACCGGGCGGCTCCGGGTGGTTTTTTGCGCCGTTCGGGGGTAGTGCCCGATTCGCCGCCTGCGCCATCCTGGCCCTTTACGGCCACGGCTGGGGGAGGATGGCCATGAAAGTCGTCATTGCCGGATCGGGAATCGGCGGGCTGGCCACAGCGCTGTGGCTGCACCATCGCGGCATCGACTGCCAGGTCTACGAGCAGAGCGACGAGGTCCGCGAACTGGGTGTGGGGATCAACGCGCTGCCGCACGCGATGAAGGAACTCGCCGCACTGGGGCTGCTGGAACGCGTGGCCGACGCGGGAGTCCAGACGCGGGAACTGATCTACACCCACCGGCTGGGGCACGAGATCCTGCGCAAACCATGCGGTCGCGCCGCCGGGTTCGCGCTGCCGCAGGTGAGCCTGCATCGCGGCAGGCTGCAGAGCGTGCTGCTTCGCGCCGTGCTCGAGCGGCTCGGGCCGGACGCGGTACGGACCGGGCACCGGCTGACCGGGTTCGACCAGGACGAGCACGGGGTGCGGGCACGGTTCGCAGGCACGGCCGGTGCGCCGCGGGATACGGTGCGCGGCGACGTGCTCGTGGCGGCGGACGGCCTCGACTCGGCGGCGCGGGCGATCCTGTTGCCGCACGAGGGCCCGCCGCGCTGGAACGGCGTCATGCTGTGGCGGGGCGCCACGGACTGGCCGGAGTTCGGCACCGGCCGCTCGATGATCATCGCGGGGGGCACTGCCGCGAAACTGGTGATCTACCCGATCGCGGCGGGAGCGGCACCCGGCACGAAGCTGACGAACTGGGCGCTGGGCGTGCTGGTGGGCACCCCCGGCGACCCGCCGCCGGAACGCCAGGACTGGTCCCGGCGCGTCGAGCACGCCACCGTGGCCCGGCACGTCGGCCGGTTCGCGCCGCCGATGGTCGACCATTCCGCGCTGATCGCGGCGACCGCGGAGTGCCTGGAGTTCCCGATGTGCGACCGGGATCCGCTGCCGTACTGGAGCAGGGGACGCGTGACGCTGCTCGGGGACGCCGCGCATCCCATGTACCCGATGGGCTCCAACGGTGCCGGGCAGGCGATTCTCGACGCGACAAGCCTTAGCCGGCACCTCGCCGAGTCCGGCGACCCCGTCAAGGCGCTGCGGGCCTACGAGGACGAACGCCTTCCCGCGACGAGCGAGGTGGTGCTGCGCAGCCGGGCCGGCGGTCCGGAACAGGTCATCGACGAGGTGGAACGCCGTGCGCCACAAGGGTTCGAGCGCATCGAGGACGTCATGTCCGCCGCGGAACTGGAGGCCGTGGTCGGCGGGTACGCGAAGGTCACCGGTGCGTCCCAGCGGCAGGTGAACGGCTGAGGTCCAGGGGGCGAAAGATCAGGGCCGGCTCGGGCATTTCCCCGATGCCCGTGGCGGGCCAGCCGACGATGCTGGCGTGGTGACACTGCTGTGGGGGATCGTGTTCGCCTTGCTGGCGGCATGTTGTTACGCAACGGCCGCGGGGCTTCAGCACCGCGTCGTGAGCGAAGGCACCCGCGAGTTGCGGTGGCTGGCCCGGCAACCGCGCTGGCTGCTGGGCCTGGCGGCCCAGGCCGTCGGCGGGGCGCTGCATGTCGCCGCGCTCGTGGCCGCGCCGCTGGTGGTCGTGCAGCCGCTGAACGCGTCGGCGATCGGGTTGACCGTGCTGGCCAGTGTCGTCGTTGGTGGCGCGCGGCCGGACCGGACCACGGTGGTGGCGGTTCTGACGACGATGGCCGGGGTCGCCACGTTTGTCGTGTTCGCGGCACGCGCGGCGGTGCACGTCGGCATCTCGGCGCACGCCCAGGGCAGGCTGATGGTGCTGGCGGCCGTCGCGACGGCGGTGGTGATCATGGCCGCGCGTGCGGCGCGGGGCCGGTCGCGTGGTCCGGTTTTCGCGCTGGCGGCCGGGGTTTGTTTCGGGCTCGCCTCCGCGCTCGTCCGGTCTGTCGTCGACGGCGCCGGCGGGTGGGCGCTCCCGGCGCTCGGCATCGCGATCGCCGTGACGCTGGGCCTGTGGTGCGTGCAGCAGGGGTACGCGCACGGCCGCCCCGAGACCGTGGTCGCCTGCCAGACCGTCGCCGACCCGCTCGTCGGTGTCGCCGTCGGCGCGTGTCTGCTGGGCGAGTTCCCGCACGCCGACGGCCTGACTCTGTGCGGTGCTTTCGCCGGTGCGGTCCTCACCGTGACCGGCGTGGTGCTGCTCGCGCGACGACGCGTGTCGCGAGCCACCCTGGCCTACTGACGCCGGAGGGAGAACACTCGACGATTGGCGTTAACGACGATCGCGAGGGGAGTGGCCGTGCTGGACGACTGGCTGGTCAAGGAAATCGACGACGTGCCCGACTTCACCGCTTTCGCGGGGGTCGACGAGTTGCTGCAGCAGGCAACCGCGCTCGCCGCCGCTTATCCGGAGGCCGCGCGGTTGCGGCGCATCGGCACCTCCCGCAACGGGGAACCGTTGCTGTGCCTGGAGATCGGCGCGGACGGGAACCTGCCGGCGGCGCTGGTGTTCGGTCTGCCGCACCCGAACGAACCGATCGGCGGGCTGACGGCGTTGCATCTGGCCGAACGGCTGTGCGCGGACCAGGGGCTGCGGGCGCGGCTCGGGCACCGCTGGCTGATCGTGCCCTGCATCGACCCGGATGGCTTGCGGCTCAACGAGGGCTGGCTCAAGGGACCGTTCACCCGGGCGCACTACGCGCGGCATTTCTACCGTCCCGCCGGCGGCGACCAGATCGAGTGGACTTTTCCGCTTGATTACAAAACCGCCTATTTCGATGCGCCGTTACCGGAAACGCAGGCGCTGATGCGGCTGATCGACCACAACCGGCCGCGACTGGTGTGCTCGCTGCACAACGGGGAACTCGGTGGCGTCTACTACTATCTCAGCCGCGAAGAACCCGCGCTGTACCCGATATTGCGGGACATCCCGGAGTCGCTCGGCCTGCCGCTGGACCGCGGCGCGCCGGAGGGGCCGCAGATGGTGCGACTGGCCGACGGAATCTTCGACGGTTCGTCCATCCGTCGCTCCTACGACAGTCTCGTCGCGAGCGGACAGGACTGGCCGGGCGGCTCGGGCGACAACGCCGCGTCCTACGCCGCGCGCTACGGCGGCCTGACGCTCATCACCGAATTGCCGTACTGGAAGGATTGCAGCCGCGCCGACGACGCGCGCTCCGCCGTCAGTCACCGCACCTGCCTCGCCGAGAACGCCCGTGGCCTCGAGGAGCTGTCGGCGCTCATGGTGGACACCCTCGACGCTGTTGCCGGTGCACTGACCGTCCCGGATTCCCCGTTCTGGCGCGCAACCCGCTTCTTCGCCGGCTCGACCGCCCGCACCGCGAGGTCAGCCCGCGTACTCGGCGAGAGCACCGACGCCGACAGCCTCGCCACGGTCGCCGAGGTGTCGGCAAGGCTCGGCGAAACGCGCAGCTACCGCCTGCGCTATGGCGGGATGTTGTTGCGCGCGCTGGAAGGCGAGCTGGCGGTGGGTAACACCCGGGAGGCGGTCCGGCGCGCACGGGACACGGTCGCCGCACGCCACCAGGCATGGATGACGGAAGACGCCGCCCACGACGCGCACGAGGTGGTGGAGATCCGCCTGCAGGTGGCGACCCAGTACGGCGCAACGATTGCCACGGCAGAGGAACTGGCGAACCGCGCCCGCCACTGACCGCCGACCGCTCACCTGACCGTGCCGCGACCGCTGAACGGTCAGGTGAGCGTGGAATCCAGCCAGCGCACCAGGTCCGGGCTCGCGGGATCGGCGATGTCGGCCTGCTCGGGGTGCTTGCGCAGGAACGCCGCGACGAGCGGGCACACGGCGACGACGCGCTTGCCGTTGTCGCGGACGTCGGCCAGCGCCCCGGTGACCAGCACGCTGCTCAGCCCGCGCCCGCCGAAGGCCTCGAAGATCTCGGTGTGGTACATGATGCGCTGGTCGCCTTTGTCGGTGTACTGGATGAATCCGGCGAGTTCACCGTCCACATGCAACTCGTAGCGGCTCTTGTCGTCGTTGCGGTGCACGGTTTCGGTCATCGGGATTCTCCTCCTGGGGCGGGCGGGTTGTGGCGTGGCGTGAGGCGGACGTGGGGGAGTGCGGGCGCGGGCAGGCGCGACGGGGTGCCGGTGTAGCCGTGGGGGTGGCCGAACTGGTCCGACCCGGCTTGCCACGCCTCGCGGAACGCGACGATCTCGTCGTGGCCGCGGCCCACGAAATTCCACCACATCACGATCTCCTCGGTGAACGGCGTGCCGCCGAGCAGCAGGACCCGCGCGGGGACGTCGCCGTCGTTGGCGAGTGTGAGCTGCGGTGACCCGGGTGCGAGGTATGCCAGGTCGCCGGTGTCCAGTGTCGTCCCGGCGACGGTCACGTGCCCGGCATCCTGCAGGACGCCGTGCTCGAATGCCGGGTCGACGTCGAGAGTGAGGCGGGCGCCATGGTCGAGGGTCAGCTCGGCGCCGAGCAGGGGCGTGAACACGGGCACCGGCGACGTGCTGCCGGCGAGGCCGCCGAGGAACACGCGAGCGGCGCCGCCGGGCAGTGCGACCAGCGGCGGGGCGTAGTGCCGGAAGTCACGCGCGGTGTGCCGGTGCTCGTCGGGCAGCGCGATCCACAGCTGCACCCCGTGCAGGACGGCGGCCGCCGGGGTCGACACCTCGGAGTGCGCGATGCCGCGGCCCGCGGTCATCAGGTTCAGCTCGCCGGGCCGGACCATCGCGTGCGTGCCGAGGCTGTCCCGGTGCTCGACCTCGCCGCTGAACAGCCAGCTCGCGGTCTGCAATCCGGTGTGCGGGTGGGGCGCGACGTCCATCCCGCCACTCGCGGCGACGTCCTCGGGCCCGTAATGGTCGGCGAAACACCAGGCGCCGATCAGGGAACGCGCTCGTTGCGGCAGGGTGCGCCGGACGCGCATGGCCCGCGGACCGCCCAGCGGCACGTCCCGCGGGGTGAGCACCGTGACGGTGGCCGGCGCGGCGGGTTCGTCACGGCACACCAGCTCGTCGGGTGCCGTCTCGGTATTGCTCATGTCTTCGATGATGCCTTGTCCATCGCCACCCGTGGGGGTGAGCGCCGTTCGGTTTCCTCGAACGTATGTTCTACTCTGGACGGTGAGGGTGTTGTGAGGGAGTGCGAATGGCGTTCGAGCGGGTTGCCGCATGATGATCACCCCGTATACGCGCTGGTTCGGGGACGCGCTGCACGGGAGGTCGCCGGTGCTGACGCTGGTGTGGGTGCGGCTGGACGCGATCTACATCCGCGTGCCCGGCGCGCCGAGCCACACGGTGGTGACGGGGCTCGACATGTCGGGCGAGGTCCCCGGCCGGCTGCACGGCTGGTTCCCGACCGTCAAGGGCGACTGGCTCGGTGTGGTGGATTTCGAGATCCCCTACGCCGACGAGCGCAAACAGCCGCTGCAGGTGGTCGACCAGCTGGTGGCGGCGTACGCGCTGCGGCCCAAGAACGGCCCGGAAGCCGGGGATGACGAACCGGGCTGAATGGCCTGTTGGGGACGCTACGGTTTCGCGGCCACCGCGAGCAGATGCGGGCTCGCGCCCAGCAGGCTCGGCTCTCGTTCGATGCGCGCGATGGCGCGCAGCGCGGCGTCCCGTGCCACTGGGTCGTCGAGGTCGACGTGCAGGCTTGCCTGCCCGACCGGCCCTTCCACCGCGAACACCTCGGCGTCGGGAAAACCGCCGCGTCGCACCTCGGCGCGAAGCTCGTCCGGGTGGTGGAAGTAGGCCAGCGTGAACCACTCGGGCCGGCCGCCGACGTCGGGGTTGCGGTGGACTCCGGTGCGGAGATCGTTCTCGACGATCGCCTCGAACACCGGTTCGGTGATCATCCCGGCCCGCAGCCCGTCGAGCGTCGACGCGAACCGGGAGATCGCGGCGGCGAACAGGCGGCCACCCGGGCGGAGCACCCGGTGTGCCTCGGCCAGCGCTCGCGCCCGGTCCGTGTCGTCGACCAGGTGATAGAGCGGCCCGAGCAGCAGCACGACATCGGCGGCGCCGTCCGGGAACGGAAGCTCGCGTGCGTCGCCCACTTCGGCGCTCGCCAGGGAAGTCTGCCGTGCGGATGCGGCTCGCGCCGCCTCGACGTGGGCCGGAAGCGGATCGAGCAGGTGAACCGGGTAGCCGGCACTGGCGAGCGGCAGGGCATATGCGCCCTCGGCGCCGCCGACGTCGAGCACGATGGCCGGGGCGGGTGGAAGGAACCGCGCCAGCAGCTCGCGGGTGCGCAGCGCCTCGAGCCTGCCCCAGGTCCTGAGCCGGTCCCGTTCGACGCCCTGGGCGTAGTGCGAGGCAATCTCGTCGCTCAGTCGCATGCCCTACTCGAGCACAGTCGCCAGCCGCCGCGCATCTCGATTGAGCCGGGCCCGCGCGGCCCAGCGGCCGTCCTCGTAGCTCACCTCGATGGGGTGGGCGAAGGCACGGGACACGGTCTCCGTGGTGATGATCGGCCGTGCCGGGCCTGCGGCGACCACGCGGCCGTGTGCCACCAGCAGCGCGTGGGTCGTCGTGGTCGGTAGTTCCTCAAGGTGGTGCGTCACCAGGATCGACGACACGTCCGGATGGGTCTCGTCGAGGAGGTCGATCGTCTCCAGCAGCTGTTCGCGCGAGGCGACGTCCAGGCCGGTGGACGGCTCGTCCAGCAACAGCAGCCGCGGGTCGCAGATCAGGGCACGCGCGATCAGTGCGCGCCCGCGCTCGCCCTGCGACAGGGTGGGCCAGCGTTCGTCCGCTTTCCCTTGCAGCCCCAGGGTTTCCAGCAGCACGTCGGCCTTGGCGACCTCGTCACGCCGCGGACGCCAGCGGGGTGGCGTGTCGACGGTGCCGGTGATTCCGGTCAGCACGACCTCGCGAATCGTCAGCGGGGACCGCAGCGGGTGGCGCGGGTTGACGTGGCCGATCGCGCGGCGTAGCGCCTGCAGTTCGACCCGGCCCAGCTGCCCGCCGAGCACGTGCACCGAACCGGACGTCGGATGCGTCACCGCGCCGCAGAACCCGAGTATCGTGCTCTTGCCCGCGCCGTTCGGGCCCAGCAGTGCCCAGTGCTCCCCGCGCCGCACAGTGACGCTGACGCCGTGCAGGATCTGCTTGCCCTGGCGGCGGAAGGTGACGTCGTGCAGTTCCAGCACGGCGTCCGGCGGGTGACCCATCCGATGGTTCTATCAGCCAGGTCAGGCCAGCCGCGCGGGCAAGTGCTCGAAACCACGCAGAATCCGGGTGTCCCGCCGCCGCGCGCCAGGGGCGAGGCGCAGCTTCGGGTACCGGTCGAACAAGGTCCGCAGACCGACCTCGCCCTCCAGCCGCGCCAGCGCCGCGCCGAGGCAGTGGTGCCTGCCCGCGGAGAACGAGACGTGCTCGCGCGCGTTGTCGCGGCGCACGTCGAAACGCGTGGGCTCGCGGAACACCGCGGGGTCCCGGTTCGCGGCGGCAAGCAGCGTCGTGACGACCGACCCGGCACCCACCGGCACCCCCGCGACCTCGGTGTCCCGCAGGCTGGTCCGTCCGGTCAGCAGCACCGGCGGGTCGACGCGCAGGATCTCCTCGACGGCATTGGGCCACAGCGACGGATCCTCGCGCAGTGCCGCGAGCTCCGCCGGGTTGTCGTAGAGCAGGGCGATGCCGTTGCCGAGCAGGTTCACCGTCGTCTCGAACCCGGCCGCGAGCACGAGGCCCGCGGTGGCCCGCAGTTCGTGGTCGGTCAGCCCGGCCCCGTCCTCGCGGGCCGCGACGAGCTGGCTGAGCAGGTTGTCGCCCGGGTTCGCGCGCAGGTGGTCCAGATGCTCCCCGAGCCAGCCGTCGAACGCGGTCAGCGCAGACTCCACGCTGCGGAACCGCCGCCACGACAAGCCCATGTCGAGACTCGGCGCGGCCCCTCCGCCCAGTTCCAGCACACGCCCGCGCTGGTCCGGCGGCACGCCGAGGATCTCCGCGATCACGGTGACCGGCAGTTGCCCGCAGTAGGCGTCGACGAGATCGGCCGGGCTGTCCGGGTCGATCTCGTCGAGCAGGTCGTTCGCGATCTGCTCGACGCGGCCGCGCAGGTTCTCCACCGCGCGCACGGTGAACACCCGCGTGACGAGCTTGCGATAGCGCGTGTGGTCCGGCGGTTCGATCGCCAGCAGCGACGGCGGCGCGAGCGGGTGCAGCACGTCGGTGGCCGACCAGGCGCCGATCCGCGCCAGTATCCCGGTGCTCGCCGCGACACCGACCCGGAAGTCGTTGCTGGTGAGCACTTCCCTGACGGCCGCATGGGACGCGGTGACGTAGGCGAACTCGCCCTTGAGCAGTGGCCCGTGCCCCCGGATCTCGTCGAACAGGTCGTTCAGGCCGGCGGTCGGGGAGACGGCCGCCGCGGCCACGAGACGCGCCTGCAGGTCACCGCGCCGCGCGGCGGCGCCCAGCACGACGCGGGGCAGCCCGTGGTTGAGCCCCCAGCGCGCGGCCGTCTTCACCGTCGCCACGTCGTTCCTCCCCGATGGTACTCGCGCGTACCACCCCACCATAGGCAAGATCGTGACGCCGGGTCAAAGCCTGCTCAGGTGCGGCTCACGGGTTGGTTGCGGCGCGCGCACCACGGACAGGACGGCGCCGGCCACGACCGCCGCGACGAGACCGCCGAGTGCCGCGAGCGTCGCCGCGTCGGGATCGAGGAGCGGCTGGCCGCGCAGCCCCTGCCACGTCACCAGCGCCACCAGTCCCGCGTAACCGAACCCTGCGACAAGGACCAGGCGGGCCCGCACGACGCCGGAACGCAGGTGGGTGAACCGGGTGGCCAGCACGGTCAGCAGCAACGCGACCAGCGGCAGCGCCTGCAGCGCGTGCATCCCGACGAAATGCGGGATGCGCAGGTCCCCGCCGGTGGTGCTCCAGCCGGTGACGGGCATCGTCGGGCCGCCGTCGGGCACGCCGACGCTGTGCGCGCCGACGAAACCTTCGAACGTGTCGTCGCGCATCGACTTCGCCTGCTGCTCGGTCGGGCCGAGCATCAGCGCGCCGAGCGTGATCCCGGCCAGCGAGACGAATGCGCCGAGCCGGATGGCCCATCGCGACGCCGCGTCCGCGATCCGGGTGCGCAACAGCAGGATCGTCAGGATGAGGGTCCCGCCCCACAGCACGGCGATCGAGCCGCCCATGATCGAGAACAGGGTGGAGTCGAGCGGTGTCGACACGTTGAAGTGGCTCGCGCGGCCACGGATCACCTGGGCCACGATGATCGCGTACTCCAGGACGAGAATCGCCACGAGCACGGTGGAGACGCGGTGGGCGAGCCGCCTGCCGCGTTCGAGGAAGGTGAGCAGCCACGCCCACGTCAGGCAGTACACGGCGATGGATACCGCGAACTTGAACGGCTTGAGCCAGATCGGCGCGCCGAGCAGCACGCGGTCGTCGAATACGAGGCCGCCGATCGACACGGCGGCCATCGCGGCCATCACGGCGGCGGTCCACATCATCGGGCGGTGCCAGGTCGAAACCCGGTTGAGCAGGGTCGTCACGAGTCTCCTCCCAGAGCGGATAGCTTGGCTATCCATTATGGGAAGCTACACTATCCATAACGACAACGTCCAGTGGGAAGGAACGCGCACGGCATGCGGATGGCAGAGCTGAGCCGGGAATCGGGCGTCGCGGTCGCGACGATCAAGTACTACCAGCGCGAAGGCCTGCTCCCGCCCGGCGAGCTGACCAGCCCGAACCAGGCCCGCTACGACATGACGCACGTCCGGCGCCTCAAGCTGGTGCGCGCGCTGCTGGACACCGGCGGGTTGTCCATCGCCTCGGTGCGCGAGGTGCTCGCCGCGATCGACGGCAAGCACACCTCGACGCACGACCTCCTCGGCCTGGCCCTGCACCGGTTTCCGATCGCCGGACCCCGCGACAGCGCCGAGGGCGCCACCTGGGCGATGGCGCGGATCGAGGAACTGTTCGGCGCGCGCGGGTGGGAACTCGAGCCGGGGTCACCGCTGGTCGGCGCGCTGGCGGGAGTGCTGTGCACGTTGCGCGAGGTCGGGCACGAGTGGGTGCTGGACGCGCTCGACAACTACGCCGGGGCGGCGGAACTGGTCGCCGGCGCCGACATCGACGCGCTCGCCCGGCGCGGCTCCACCGACGCCATCGTGGAGGGCGCCATCGTGGGCACGGTCCTCGGGGACGCGCTGCTGACGACGCTGCGGCACATCGCGCACACCGAAGTCTCGCGGCGGCGCTTCGCCGGTGACGGGCAACGATGAGACGGGTTCGGCAAGCGGCGGAGCGTAGGCTCGCGGTTGAGCGGAGGGGGAGCACGACATGTCCAACCCTGACGAAGTCCCCGAGGGCGACTACACCGAAGCCGGCGTGCCGAGCTTCGACTACGTGCGCGACCGCATCGAGAACCGCGTCAACACGGCGATCGGTTCGGCCGAACTGGCGAGCGAGACCCCGGAGGGTGTGTCGGTCGAGCAGCAGATGGCGGAGCGCGAGCGCGCCGGGCGCGCGAAGCTGGAGGAGATCCGCCGCTCGATGCGCGGCGAGTAGCCCGGCGTCCTCAGTGGACGGTGCTCCCTAGCGTGGGATGTGGCGGGTGGCGGTCCGGCCGCGCAACGGCAGCCGCCACAGGCGTGGCACCCGGGTGAGGCTGCGCTGGTAGCGGTGGGCCAGCCGAAGATTGTCCGACGCCTTGGACTCGAGTTCGGTGGCGCGCCGCTCCAGCACGGTCGCGGCGTCGGTGTGCCCGCCGGCGAACAGCCGGCTCGCCGACTCCACCAGCGCCTGCGCGTAATCCTGTTGCGACTGCGCCACTTTCGTCAGCAGGTCGGCCCGCAGCCGCCCCAGTTCACCGCGCATCGTGGTCGACAAGTTCCCGATCCCCCGTAATACCACCAGTTGTGTCACCAGCACGACGCACAGCGCGACGACGAGCACCCCCGTGAGGATGTAAAGCATGGAGCCTCCAGCCACCTGCGCGCGTGCTTGCGAGATCGCGAACGACACCGGACGCGTTACCGATCCTGCCGAAAGCGGGCCGACCGTCCACAGGTCACAGGCGGCCGGGTGACCGGCGCGCACCACAGGCCGACGATCGCGTCGACGAGACTGCCGGTGAAATCCCGCCAGCTGCCGCTCGGCGTCGGCGTGCCCTCGGCGAGGGCACGTTCCCGGCCGGCGACCATGTGCACCGTCAGCAGGCGCGCCATATCGCGGCGCTCCAGGCGCACCTCGGCGGGCAGGCCGGCCGCGCACCCGTCGAGCCCGTCGAGCGCCCGTACCAGCGACGGCGAGGTGAGCGACTCCGCCATGACGATCTCGTGGTACGCCGGGTCGGTCACGATCTGCGCGGTGAACCGGCCGAACCACGTGGGGGTGCCCAGTTCGGCCAGGTGCGCGGTCAACGGCTGTACCAGGCAGCGCACCCAGCCGCGGGCGTCCGCGGGATCGCCGGCAGTCATCTCGTCGCGCAGCCGCTCGATCCGCTCGCCGTGCAGTCGGACGATCGCGCGGATCAGTCCGGTCTTGGTGCCGAAGTGGTAGCCGACCGCGGTGTGGTTGCCCTGCCCGGCGGCCTCGCTGACCTGCCGGTTGGACACGGCCGCCACGCCGTGCTCGGCGAACAGCCGCTCCGCGGCGGCGAGCATCAGGTCGCGGGTCGCCCTCGCGCGGCCGGACCGGCGGAGCGGCTTGCGCGTCTGCGTCACCGGAACCTCCTGAATCGGGCCACGGGTACGGGACCGGTCACTACTGCTACCATTCTAAGTCAACTGACTGACTTAGGCTTGCCGCCCCGAGACGGGAGTTCATCTCCATGACCGCTACCGTCCCCGCGACCGCTGAGGCGCCCGCCGGAGTGCGGCCCGGCGCCACCGTGGCGGTGCTGGCCTTCGGCGGGATCGTGGTCGCGCTCATGCAGACCCTGGTGATCCCGCTGATCCCCGAACTACCGGGGCTGCTGCACGCCTCCGCGTCGGACGCGACGTGGGCGATCACGGCGACGCTGCTCGCGGCGGCCGTCGCGACGCCGACCGTGGGCCGCCTCGGCGACATGTACGGCAAGCGGCGGATGCTGCTGTTCGGCCTCGCGATGGTGATCGTCGGCTCGGTGCTGTGCGGCCTGGCGGACAACCTCCCGCTGATGATCGTCGGCCGGACGCTGCAGGGCCTGTCGACCGGCGTCATCCCGCTGGGTATCAGCCTCATGCGCGACGAGTTGCCGCCGGAACGGCTCGGCGGCGCGGTCGCGCTGATGAGCGCGTCGCTCGGCGTGGGCGGCGCGCTCGGCCTGCCGGCGGCGGCTCTGATCGCCGACTATGCCGACTGGCACGTGCTGTTCTGGGCCTCGGCGGGGATCGGCGCGCTCGCCATCGTGCTGGTGCTCACGATCGTGCCCGAGTCCAGGATCCGCACCGGCGGCCGGTTCGACGTGCCCGGCGCGCTCGGCATGTCGGTCGCGCTGCTGGCCCTCCTGCTCGCGATCTCGAAGGGCGGCGACTGGGGCTGGGGCAGCGGGCGCACGCTCGGCCTGTTCGCCGCCGCGGTCGTCGTGCTACTGGTCTGGGGCGTCTGGGAGTTGCGCACCGCGCAGCCGCTGGTGGACCTGCGCACCACCGCCCGGCGCCAGGTCCTGCTCACCAACCTCGCGTC
>DASZUO010000314.1:0-20813 GCA_035547575.1 Amycolatopsis sp.
CCACAGTTCGCCCTTGGGATCGAAGCCCTCGACCTTCACCTGACGCGGATGGTTGCCCAGCTCCCGCAAGCCGAGCGCCTGCGCGAGGCGGCGTGCCGGGTCGATGGTGAGCACCACGGTCTGCCTGCCGCGCTCGGCGGCGCGCAGCGCGAGGGCGGCTGCGGTGGTCGTCTTACCGACCCCACCCGACCCGCAGCACACGATGATCTTCGTCTCACGGTCGTCGAGCAGCGCGTCGATGTCGAGCGTCAATTCAGCGCACCCCCTGCTCGACCAGCGCCTCGGCGAGGTCGTACAGGCCGGCCACGTCCACGCCGTCGTTGAGCTCGGGCAGCTCCAGCGTCGGCAGGTCGGCCTCGGTGAGCTGCTCGCGGGCCCGTTGCTCGGCTGCGAGCCGGATCGCGTGCTCCACCGTCTCGTCCACCAGCCCTTCCAGCGTCGCGTCGGGCAGTTGCAGGCCCGCCGACGCGAGCCCGGCCCGCACCCGCGACGCGTCCACCCGCCCGTCGGCGGCGGCGCTGATCGAGCGCGCCGGCAGCCGCGGCGGCCGGACCCGGTTGACCAGCACCGCGCCGGGCCGCAGGTCGGCACCGTCCAGCTCGGCGACCGCCTCCAGCGTCTCGCGCACGGGCATCTCCTCCAGGAGCGTCACCAGGTGCACCGCGGTTTCGCCGGAGTGCAGCAGCCGCACCACGCCCTCGGCCTGCGCGCGGATCGGCCCGGTGCGGGCCAGGTCGGTCAACGCCTTCGTGACGTCGAGGAATTTCACCACGCGGCCGGTGGGTGGGGCGTCGACCACGACGGCGTCGTATGCGTGCTTGCCGTTGCTCTCAGTGCGCCCGACGCACTCCTTGATCTTCCCGGTGAGCAGGACGTCCCGTAGGCCGGGCGCGAGCGTCGTGGCGAACTCGATCGCGCCCATCCGGCGCAGCGTGCGGCCGGCGAACCCCAGGTTGTAGAACATCTCGAAGTACTCGAGCAGCGCGGCCTCGACGTCGATGTGCAGCGCGCGCAGCTCACCGCCGCCCGGTGCGGACGCCACCCGTTGCTCGGCGTAGGGCAGCGGCTCGGTGTCGAAGACCTGGGCGAAGCCCTGCCGCCCCTCGACCTCGATCAACAGCACGCGCCTTCCGCCCCGCGCCAGCGCGAGGCCCAGGGACGCGGCCAGCGTCGTCTTGCCGGTACCGCCTTTGCCGGTCACGAAATGCAGCCGTGCGCGTGCGAGCTCGTCGGTCCAGCCGGCCGGGGGTGAGGTCACATACCGAAGAGTAATTGACCCTTTGGGCGGCTGTCGGCTGGTGACCGGGTGGCCTAGGCGACACCCAGCTGGGTCACCCGATCCGGTCGGATCCACTCTTGCCGTGGTCGTTACGCTCGGGCGCATGACCAAGTGGGAGTACGCAACTGTTCCGCTCCTGATTCACGCCACGAAGCAGATCCTGGACCAGTGGGGTGACGACGGCTGGGAGCTGGTCACGGTGCTGCCGAACCCGAGCGGGGAGCAGCACGTCGCGTACCTCAAGAGGCCGAAGTCTTGAGCGCTGACGACCGAAGGGAGGAAGCGCTCCGGATGACACAGCGCGGTTGTGCCTCATCGGCGTTGTCGCGGACCGAGGTACGAGGGAAGCGAGAACGCCGATGAGCTGGGTCAAGCGGCTGGCCGAGCTGGGCATCGAGCTGCCCGGCGTGGCCGCGCCCGTCGCGGCCTACGTGCCCGCGGTGCGCTCGGGGTCGCATGTCTACACCTCGGGTCAGCTGCCGTTCGTCGACGGCAGGCTCGCCGCGACCGGCAAGGTCGGTGCGGAGGTCAGCCCCGAGGAGGCCCAGCGGCACGCGCGCACGTGTGTGCTGAACGCCCTCGCCGCGGTGGACGGGCTGACCGGGCTCGACTCGGTGACCCGGGTCGTCAAGGTCGTGGGTTTCGTGGCGTCCGCGGAGGGCTTCACCGGCCAGCCCGCGGTGATCAACGGGGCGTCGGAACTGCTGGGCGAGATTTTCGCGGACGCTGGCGCGCACGCGCGTTCGGCGGTGGGGGTGGCCGAGCTGCCGCTGGGCGCGCCGGTCGAAGTCGAACTGATTGTCGAGGTGAGCTGATGGATCCGGACATCGAAGCGGCATGTCACGAGCTGCTCCTGCACCTGGCCGGCCGCATGCCGGACCAGCTGCTGTGGCGCTATCGGGACTGGCTCGGCGAGGGCGCGATGACCACGCTCGCGCGGACACTCCCGAGGACTTTGCTAAAGCACAATCTTGACCTCGACCAGCCCGAGTATCGCCTGCTGGTTGCCGGGCTCGTTCCGCACGGGGCGGACTGGCACCAGGTGAGTTCCACTCTCGGGGTAGACGAGGTCACCGATAACCGGTACACATTCTCCGGGGGAGCACCCGATTGGGTGAACTCCGTGGACTCAGTGTCCGCCCTGGTGCACGCAACGTTGCGAGGCCGGCCGGACGTGGGTGAGGTGCGGCAGAGCTGGCGGCACGGCGACGGTTCCCCGAAGCGTGTGCTGCTGGTCACCGCCACGGCCGGCCTGCCGAGGTTGACCGGCGAGCTGCAGCGGGTGCTGCGCGTGCTGGGCGACGAGGAGCCCAGCGTGGAAGTGATGCCCCAGCGGTTCGACCTGCCCACGTACCACCGCGCCGCGCTGGCCAGCTCCGAGCTGATCTGTACTGGTGCCGTGGACACCGGACACAGGCTCGCAGCTGCGTAACACGGCTCGTCCCGACCGAGCCGCTGGAGGGAGAATGGTGGAGGTCCACAGCGACACGGCAGGAATGGGAACCGACGGTTTCGCGGTCCCGCTGCGCTTGCACAACCTGCTGCTCGCCTTGGCCGGAAGGCTGGACGACAGTGCGCTCTCCGAAGCGCGCGAGCTGACCGCGCGCGCTCGGCTGGACGAGGCTGCCGAGCTGACCACCGGCGCACTGATCGCGGGCCGGCTGCCGGTTCGCGAGTCCGAGCAGCACGAACTCGGTCTCGTGCTGGAGCTGTCCCGCTCCGACGCGACGCTCGCCGACGAGCTCACCGTCAACGACGCGGAGGCCGACAACGGCATCCTGCACCAGTTCACCGGCGAGAACCATCCTGAGCAGGGCGTCGCCGACGCACTGGACCGCACCCTGCAGGTGCTGCCCGACCTGCGTGCGGTGCACGCGGTGTGGCGCAACACCCCGGCCGGCAGCGTGCCGGGCCCGCTGCCGCAGCGTGTGGTGCTGGTCGAGATCGGGCCGGAGGGCAACCCGCCCGCGGCCGCCTACCGGGTCGACGCCGCGCTGCGCCGGGCCGGTATCCGTACGGTCGTCGAGGTGACCGGGCCCGGCGCCGACCGTCGGCGCTACCACGAGCAGGCGCTGTCCTCGGCCACCGCCGTGTGGCTCGCGGGCACGAACGGCCAGTCGACGTCGGCCCCGGCGCGGCCCGCGAAGGTCGCCGCGACGGCGGGCAGCGGACGGCACGTCGTCGGCGACACGGCCAAACACGAGGAGCCCGTCGCGGCGCCCGAGCCCCCGGCCGAGTCCCCTGCGGAGCCGAAGGGACCCGGCCACATGTTCGGCCCGCGCGAGCAGGCGCCCGCGGAGACCCGCGCCGAGAACACGATGGACCTGACCTCGGCGGAGGTCGCGCAACTGCGTGCGGCGCTGGCCGAGGAACCGGAGAAGGGCAAGGCCATCGCGTCCGCGACGATCGGGCCCGGCGAGGTCATCGAGATCCCCGAACTGGACCTGGACGACCCGCAGCTGTCCGAGCGCGACCGCCAGCTGCTGCGCGAGCTGCACGCGGAACTGGCTGAGCGCGAGCGGGCCGAGGCCGCGCAGGTGCGGATGAACGGCTCCGGGAGTGGCGAAGACAACCCTCGCTGGGTTGACGGTTTCTCCGGGGCCTAGCGGGCGGCTAAGTTCGAACGCGTGCCTGAATTCGATTTCACCTTGCCCGGCGAGTTGGCCATCCCCGTCGAGGGCCCGGCCACCCCGGTCGAACCCCGCGACGCCGCGACCGTGGTCCTCCTGCGGGACGGCGAGGCCGGCCTGGAGGTCTTCCTGCAGCGCCGGGTCGCGGCCATGGCGTTCGTGCCGGGGACCACCGTGTTCCCGGGTGGTGGGGTCGACGCACGCGACGCCGACGCGTCCGTGAGCTGGGCCGGGCCACCCGCCGCAGACTGGGCGGACTGGTTCAGCGCCACCGAGTCCGCCGCCCGCGCGCTGGTGTGCGCCGCGGTGCGGGAGACGTTCGAGGAGTCCGGCGTGCTGCTGGCCGGCACTCGCGACGCGGTTGTCGCCGACACCGCGCAGTACGCGCACGTGCGGGAAGCCCTGGTTTCCCGCGAGGTCTCGCTGGCCGGATTCCTCGCCGGGCACGGGCTGACCCTGCGTGCCGACCTGCTGCGCCCGCTGGCCCACTGGATCACTCCTGTCCAGGAGAAGCGTCGTTACGACACCCGGTTCTTCGTCGCCGTCCTGCCCGAGGGACAGGACGCGGACGGCGCCAACACCGAGACCGAGTCGTCCGGCTGGCAGCGGCCGGAGGACGCCCTCGCGGACGGCGACGCGGGCCGCTCCATGCTGATGCCGCCCACCAGGCACACGTTGACCGGGCTCACCGGGTTCACCACGGCGGCCGAGGCGTTCGCGGCGGAGCGCAAGATCAGGCCGGTGCTGCCGACGCTGGTGCGGGACGGTGACAAGGTGCGAGCGATCGTGGAGGACGCATGACTCATCCGGCCTACGGCGAACTGCGGACCGTTTCTCCGCTGGCGTCGGTGCTGCTGGAGAACAACCCGTCCTCGATGACGCTCGAGGGCACGAACTCGTGGGTGCTGCGGGCCAAGGGCGCCGACGAGTGCGTCGTCGTCGACCCCGGCCACCACGACATGAACCACCTGCCCAAGCTGGCCGACGTGGGACCCGTCGCGCTCGTGCTGCTGACGCACCACCACCTCGACCACGCCGAGGGCGCGCCTTGGTTCGCCGACCAGGTCGGTGCCCCCGTGCGGGCGTTCGAGGCGGGGCTGTGCGTCGGCGCGGAGCCGCTCGCCGACGGCGAGACGTTCGCTGTGGCCGGGCTGGACATCGAGGTCGTGCACACGCCGGGACACACGGACGATTCGGTGTGCCTGCGGGTCGACGGTCACGTGCTGACCGGGGACACGATCCTGGGCCGCGGCACCACCGTGCTCACCGATCTCGGCTCGTACCTCGGCTCCCTGCGGCGCCTGCTGGACCTTCCCGCGGGACTGCGCGCACTGCCGGGGCACGGGCCGGAACTGCCGGATCTGCGGGCGGTCACACAGGAGTACCTCGACCACCGTGAGCAGCGTCTCAACCAGGTGCGCTCGGCCTTGCGGGTGCTCGGTTCCGCCGCGACACCGCGCCAGATCGTCGAGCACGTCTACGCCGACGTCGATCAGAAGCTGTGGGGCCCCGCCGAGCACTCGGTGCGCGCCCAGCTGGAGTACCTGCGGGGGACTACAGCTAGCCGCCCGGCGTGAGGCCGGTGGTCGCGGCCAGTTCGGTGACCACCTCGAGCAGCCTGCGCAACGCGGGTTTCTTCGCCTCGGGAAGCCAGACCATCTCGGTCACCGCTTCCGCACCGGCGAGCGGCACGAAGACGACCCCGGGGTGCCCCTGGCCGCGCGAGAACGGCAGCCGGGACAAGCCCACGCCCGCCGCGACCAGGTCCAGCAGGCGCTGCGCGTCCGACGCCCGCTGCACGATGTTCGGCTCGAACCCGGCTTCCCGGAATTCCTCGTCGTGCCTGCGGGCCATGCCGGCCACGACGAGTGCTCGGTGCACACCCACGGCTCGTCGGCGAGTTCGGCCAGTCGCACCGCCGCGCGCTCGGCCAGCCGATGGCCGGACGGCAGCGCCGCGTACACGGGCTCCTGGATCAGGACGCGGCTCGCGAGCCCGTCGACCAGCGGCGGGCGGGTGAAGCCGGCGTCGTAGCGGCCTGCCTGGAGCCCCGTGACGAGCTGGGCGATCGGGACCTCCTCGACGGCGAGTTCGACGTCGGGATACCGGGCGCCGAAAGCCCGCGCGATGGGCGGGAGCAGGTGGTTCGCCGACGACGCGAGGAACGCGAGGCTGAGCCTGCCGACCTCGCCGCGAGCCGCGCGCTGAACCACGGTCACCGCATGCTCCGCGTTTTCCAGCACCATGCGGGCCTCGGGCAGGAACAGCACGCCGACCTCGCTGAGCCGGGTGCCGCGCGTGTCGCGGTCGAACAGCCGGACGCCGAGCGTGCGCTCCAGGACGTTGATCTGCTGGGACAGCGACTGCTGTGCGATCCCGAGCCGCCCGGCCGCGTTCGTGAAGCTCAGCTCCTCCGCCACCATCACGAAATAGCGGAGTTGTCGCAGCTCAGGAGTCCTCACAGAAACCGACTGTATCGGCCGGGCGTGCTCGTCGTCGGATCGTTGTTTCCACCTGGCACAAAAGCGGCGCTAAGCGGAAACCAATTCACGGTCCGGGGTGCCGACACTGCCGCGGCGGAACCAAACCACCGCTGCGACCATCAGCGCCGCCCCGCCCGCGGTGAGGAACGATGCCGACGGCCCGTGGTGCTCGACCAGATACCCGCTGGCCGACTGCCCGAAGGCGATGCCCAGCGTCACGGCCGTCAGCACCCAGCCGTAGGCCTCGGCTGCGGTGCCCCCTGGCGCCACGACCTCGATCATCGTCGAGTGCGTTGCCGACTGCGGGGTGACCATCGCGCCGGCCGCGAGCATCGCCACCGCCAGCGCCCACAACGTCGACGGCCAGGCGGCCAGCGACACGAGCAGCCCGAACGCCGCCAGCAGCAGCGGCAGGCGCAACGGCAGCCGATGCGGCCACGGGCGAAGACTGTAGGCCACGCCGAACACCACCGAACCCACCGAGAAGATCGACAGCAGCACGCCGCCGAGCGTCGGCTCGCCGGCCTCGGTCGCCGCGGCGGGCACGGCGACCTCGACGAACCCGATCACGATGCCGAAGCCCAGCGCGGCGGTCGCGAGCGTGCGCATGCCGGGGCCGGCCAGCGCGCCGAGCGGTGAACGGCCGCGCTCGCGGCGTGCCGGGCCCCACGCGCGTACCGCGGGGCTGAACGCGAACAGGATCGACCCGGTGACCATGCACACCCCGCCGACGACCATGCCGGTTCCCGCCCACGGCGCCGCGACCAGCACTCCGGCGAGCCCGGGGCCGAGGATGAAGAAGACCTCCATACTGATCGCTTCGTAGGCGAACGCCGCGTTCTTGGTGCGCTCGTCCGTGGTCAGCCTGCCCCACAGCGCCCGCGAGGCGGAGCCGACCATCGGTTCGGTGATCCCGATGCCCCAGCCGAGCAACACGAGCACCGGCGTGGCGGCGTGCTCCTCGATGAACAGGGCCAGCGCCGTCAGTGCGACGGCGAACAGCGCGGTGACGGCCAGTAGCGGCCGCGTCGGGCCGAAGCGGTCGATCAGCCTGCCTTGCACGACGGACCCGGCCGCGACGCCCACCAGCGACCCGGCCGACACGAACCCGGCCACCGCGAACGAACCCGTCTCCCGCTGCACGTAGAGCATCGCCGACAGGCCGATCATGGCGATCGGCAGGCGCGCCAGCAGCGACGCGATCACCGGCCGGCGGGAGCCGGGGATGGTCAGTGCGGCGCGGTAGTCGGCGAGCGACGCGGAGTGGGACATGCGTACCAGTATGGCCACTCTGGTACGTCAGTACCATTTATTTTCCGGCGAGCTACATCACCCGTTCGCGCGTTTGGCGAGCATATGTCTCGGTTAGATAACGACAGCGAGGTTTTGGGGCGGATCGCGCAACGAACCGGCCACGGCGGCGTCCTTTGGGATGAACGGCCTTGAACTTCGGGGTACAGGCCGTGGCATGGTTGACATAACAGAAAAACTCCCTCCGGGATCGGGTCGGGGCCTAATCCGGAGGGCGGGGAGCGCGGTCCGTCGGGGGATGGCCCGCGCAACAGCGAAGGGCCGGTGCGCCACGTCGGGGGTGGCGCCCGGCCCTTCGTTCGCAGCGATCCCTACTCGCTCGCTGCGCTCGCTTCGCGGGGCTCACTTCGTCATCGCATTGGGGGTCGAACCCCCAAACCCCCGCCAGGGAGGCTCCGCCCCTGGACCCCCTTGCTCGGCGCTTCGCGCCATTGCTTGTCCGGTGGGGCACCCTGGGACGCGGGTGTCACTTGGTTCGGTGTCACCTGCTTCGGTGTCGCCTGTGTTGCGGGGGGCCTGGGGTTGGGGCGTGCGCTTGCGTTGTTTAGCGGGCGCGCCTTGCTAGGCGTTCCGGGTCCAGGATCAGGACGCTTTTGCCTTCCAGGCGGAGCCAGCCTCGGTGGGCGAAATCGGCCAGCGCCTTGTTGACGGTCTCCCGGCTCGCGCCCACGTACTGCGCGATCTCTTCCTGGGTCAGGTCGTGGGTGACCCGGAGGATGCCCGCTTCCTGGCTGCCGAAGCGCTGGGCCAGTTGCAGCAGCGCCCTGGCCACGCGACCCGGGACGTCCGTGAAGATCAGTTCCGCGACCATGTTGTTGGTACGGCGCAGCCTCCGGGCGATCACGCGCAGCAGTTGCTCGGCGATCTCCGGGCGTGTGGAGATCCACTTCCGTAGCGACGGCCTGTCCATGCTTACTGCGCGGACTTCGGTGACCGTGGTCGCGCTTGATGTGCGCGGACCCGGGTCGAAGATCGACAACTCGCCGAACATGTCGGACGGGCCCGCGATCCAGAGCAGGTTTTCCCGCCCGTCCGTGGACTTGCGCCCGATCTTGACCTTGCCGGACAAGATGATGTACAGCTTGTCGCCGGGCTCGCCCTCGGTGAAGATCACGTGACCCCGTGGAAACTCCACGGTCTCCAGGGTCTGTGCGAGCGCCTCGGCCGCGGCCGGCTCCACACCCTGGAAGATGCCCGCCCGGGCCAGGGTCTCGTCCACCTCGTGCCTCCTCGTCGGTGGCGACCATCACCTCCGGGCGGAGACGTGTCGCCGATCACTTGCGTGCAGTCTAGGGCCGTTCGGGCGAGATCGCCGTCACGCCCCGCCGCTGCGCGTCGCCTCCCGACGCCGGCGAGGGTGCGTACGATCTCGTCCGGTCAGCCAGCTTAACCGCTGCTTCGAACGAGTTTGCCGAGGGTAGGCAGAGTTACCCGCGGATGCGCCGGGGCCGCAGCTTCGCCGCGCGTCCACCCAGCCGTCGCAGCCGGAACAACTCCAGCGCGCGCCCGATGCCGTGCCCGTACAGCGCCCGTACCTCGTTCGGCCGGGCCTGCTCCAGGAACTCCTCGACCTCTTCTTCCTGGACGGCCACATGCTTCAGACGGTTCTCAACGCGCTCCATCCCGAGCGCGAAGAACATCATGACCAAAGGCACCGCTACTACGAACCAGACCGTCATTGACTTCAGATCCTCGCTTATGTTGGCTCGGTTCTTGCGCCAAGCTGGGCTGCGGCGTGTCGGCCACCGGGAAGCACCCAAAGACCCTTCCGTAGGCTATCGGGGTGCCACCTGCCGTTCGTTACGCCCCCCGAAAGGGTGACGAGAGCCGGCTTGCTCTAGTTAGACGCGCCCGCCGCATGCTGCGTTGCCTCGCCGAGGCATATCCCGGCGCGCATTGCGAGCTGGACTTCACCACCCCCCTCGAACTGCTGATCGCCGTCGTACTGTCCGCGCAGACCACCGATGTGCGGGTCAACGAGGTCACCCCGGCGTTGTTCGCGCGCTACCGGACGGCCGCCGACTACGCCGGCGCCGACCGCACCGAACTCGAAGAGTTGCTGCGCCCGACCGGCTTCTACCGCGCCAAGGCCAACTCCGTGCTGGGGCTCGGTGCCGCGCTGGTCGAGCGTTACGGCGGCGAGGTGCCGAAGAAGCTCGTCGACCTCGTCACGTTGCCCGGCGTGGGCCGCAAGACGGCGAACGTGGTGCTCGGCAACGCCTTCGACATTCCCGGGATCACTGTGGACACCCATTTCGGGCGGCTCGTGCGCCGCTGGGGCTGGACCGGGGAGGAGGACCCGGTCAAGGTCGAGCACGCCGTCGGCGAACTGATCCCGCGCAAGGAGTGGACGATGCTGTCCCACCGCGTGATCTTCCACGGCCGCCGCGTCTGCCACGCCCGCAAACCCGCGTGCGGCGCCTGCCCGCTGGCCAGGGACTGCCCGTCGTATGGCGCCGGCCCCACCGAGTTCGACGAGGCGGCGAAGCTGGTCAAGGGACCCGAGCGCGACCATCTGCTGGCGATGGTGCGGGATCCGTGACCAGGGCGACGAAATGGGCGCTCGTGGTCGGTGTGCTGGTCCTCGGAGTCATCATCGCGCTCCTGCCGCGCGACAACGGCACGACCCAGCAGACCACGGCGGCCCCTGACCTCTCGGCGGCGCGCGCCGCCGCGGCGCTGCCGCCCTGCCCCTCGGGCACGGGCGAAGTGCCGTCGCTGACCGGTGTGCGGGCACAGTGCCTCGGCGACGGATCCACGGTGGACCTCGGCAGCGCACTGGCCGGGCAGACCACCGTGGTCAACCTGTGGGCCACCTGGTGCGAACCCTGCAAGACCGAACTGCCCGTGCTGGCCGCTTACGCCGCCCAGCCAGGGGCGGCGAAGGTGCTGGAAGTCCAGGTGGCGAGTTCGGCGTCGGACGGCCTCGCCATGCTGACCCGGCTCGGCCTGCACCTGCCGTCGGTCTTCGATGGCGACGGCGCCACCGGTCCGGTCCGGTCCGCGCTCAAACCGCCGCCGGTCCTGCCCGCGTCGTTCCTCGTGACACCGGACGGCCAAGTGCACTTCATCCAGAACCCACCCAAGTTCGACAACCCTGATCAGGTGCGCGCGGTGGTGCAAGGCGGTGGCCGGTGAACGGCCCGCTCGTCGACGCGGGCTCGGTGCCCGCATGGCTGCGCCCGCTGGTCGAGATCAGCGGGCAGGTCGACACGGCCACCTTCGCCCGTGTCGTGCCGCCTGAGGCCGTGTTCACGCGGCCCGCGGCCGTGCTGGTCCTGTTCGGTGAGGGGCCCAACGGTCCCGATGTGCTGTTGCTGCGTCGGGCCGACACGCTCGGCTCGCACGCCGGCCAGGTCGCCTTCCCTGGCGGCGGTGCGGACGCCAGCGACGGCGGCCCGGTCGGCACCGCGCTGCGCGAGGCGGAGGAGGAGACGGGCGTCGACCCGTCCGGGGTCCGGCCCGTCGCGGTGCTGCCCGAACTGTTCCTGTCGGTGTCGCGGTTCGTCGTGACGCCCGTGCTGGCGCATTGGGTCGCGCCGTCGCCGGTGCACGCTGTCGACCCTGGCGAGACGGCCGCGGTCGCGCGTGTCGCGATCAGCGACCTCGCCGACCCGGCGAACCGGTTCACCGTCCGGCGGGGCGCCGAATACCGTGGCGACGCGTTCGCGGTCGACGGGTTGTTCGTCTGGGGCTTCACGGCCGGTCTGCTGTCCGTGCTGCTTTCCCTGGGTGGCTGGGAACGCGAATGGGATCGCGGCGACGTCCGTGATCTTGACGTAGCGTTGCGCGATCACGACGAGACACTCCAGGACAGGACGGAGCAGGAGACAGGATGAACTGGGTCGACGTCCTGGTGATTGTGCTGGCGCTGCTCGCCGCGATCTCGGGCGCACGGCAAGGCGTCGTGATCGCACTGCCCGCGCTGGTCGGGGTGATCGCCGGCGCGGTGCTCGGCATCCGGCTGGCGCCGCTGGTGGTGGAGCTGTTCTCCAACCCGGCGCTGAAGGTCGCGTTCGCCGTGGCGACGGTCGTGTTCCTGGTCGCGCTGGGCGAGACGCTCGGTGTGTGGCTCGGGCGCAAGTTCAAGTACGCGGTGAAGCGGCGGTTCAACACCGACAAGCTGACCGGCATCGACCAGACGCTCGGCGCGATCGTGCAGGGCCTGGTCGTGTTCGTGGTGGCGTGGCTGATCGCGGTTCCGCTGACGGGGGTTGCCGCGCTGCCCGGTCTCGCGCGGGCGATCAACAACTCGGCCGTGCTGGGCGCGGTGGACAAGGCAATGCCGGCCGCCGCGGAGGGATTGCCTGCTGACCTGCGCAAACTGCTTGACGCGTCCGGTTTCCCGACGATCGTCGACCCGTTCCAGAAGACCCAGATCAACGAGACCGCGCCGCCGGACACGAGCCTGCAGAACAGCGCCGTCGTGCAGCAACTGCGGGGCAGCGTGCTGAAGATCCGCGGCACGGCGTCGTCGTGCTCGCGGGCGCTGGAGGGCAGCGGCTTCGTCGTGGCCCCGCAGCGCGTCGTGACGAACGCGCACGTCGTGGCGGGCACCGACGAGACGGCGGTCGAGACGTCGCAGGGCAGGCTGCCCGCACGCGTCGTGTACTTCGACCCGGAGGTCGACATCGCGGTGCTCGCCGTGCCGCGCCTGCAGGCCACACCGCTGGCGATGGCCCCGGTCCCGGGGCGCTCCGGCGACAGCGCGATCGTGCTCGGCTACCCGCTGGACGGCCCGTACACGGCGACGGCGGCGCGGATCCGCAACCAGATCACGCTGCAGGGCCCGGACATCTACGACTCGCGAACCGTGCGGCGTGACGTGTTCACGGTGCGGGCCCAGGTCCGCAGTGGCAACTCCGGCGGCCCGCTGGTGAACCCCGAGGGCCAGGTCGTCGGCGTCGTGTTCGGTGCCTCGGTCGAGGACGCGGACACCGGGTTCACCCTGACCGACAAGGAAGTCGAGCCCGTAATCGACGAGGCACCGTCGCTGAGCGCGCGGGTGAGCACCGGCTCCTGCGCGGCTTAGCCTGTCAGGTTTCGCGCTGCGATTTCGTCCTTGCTGTGCTCCGATCAGACCAAGGAAGGGACGCGACATGTCGTTGATCATCAGGGCCGGCGAAGCCGAGGTCCTCGGATTGCCGCCCGTCACGATGGAACTGCTCGCCGACGGCGACACCGGCATCAGCACTATCCGGACCAAGATGGCCAAGGGCACCCCGGGACCGCCGCCGCATCACCACTCGCTCGCGCCGGAGCTGTTCTACATCCTCGACGGCGGCCTGCACGTGCTGAGCGGGGACGACGTGATGCGCGTGTCCGCCGGGGACTACCTCGTCGTGCCGGCGGGTACCCGGCACGCGTTCGCTGCCCCGGAAGACACCGGCGCCGAGTTCCTGTTCTTCATGCCGGGCGCCGATCGGTTCGACTACTTCCGGCTCACCGACAAGGTTCGCCGCGGCGAGGAAAGCCCGCAGCGGGTGCTGGAAACCCAGGAGCGGTTCGACAACTACTTCGAGGACAGCCAGGTCTGGAATGACTTCCTGGCGGGTTAGCCGCCCAGGAAGTCCAGCAGCGCTTTCGACGTGTGGTCCGGCGCTTCGAGGTGCGGGAAGTGCCCCACGTCGGGCAGCAGTTCGAACCGGGACCGCGGGCCCTGCCACGGCGCGGAGTCGCGAGCCGTGCGAGGGAGGATGCACGTGTCGGCCGCGCCGTGGATCTGCAGGACCGGCGCGGCGATGCGGGTGCCGACGGCGCTGGTGAACCGCGCGCCTTCGCCGCGGAACTGGGCGCGCAACGCCCAGCGGTAGTACTCCAGTGCGCTGTGCGCGACCCCGGGGATGAGCATCGCGCGCCGGAACGTCCCAATCGTCTCGTCGAAGTCCGCAGTCCGTGTCCATTGCGGACCCGACCACGCGCGCATCAGTTTGTCGATCTCGGCGGCATCGTCGGCGACCAGGCGGCGCTCCGGGATCATCGGCACCTGGAACCGGAACAGATGCGCGGCCGCCCGGGTCTGGTTCGCGTGCCGGCGGCGGAAGGCGGTGCCGGCGATCGCCGCGCGCAGTGCGAGCGGGTGTGCCCCGCCGACCACGCCGACCGTGGCGAACCAGCGGGGGTGCAGCGCCGCCGCGGTCCAGGCGAGCATGCCGCCCCACGCGTGGCCGACCAGGTGCGCCCGCCGCTCGCCGAGCGCGCGGACCAGGCCCGCGACGTCACCGGCGAGGGTCCACGCGTCGTACCCACGCGGCGGTTTGTCCGAATCGCCGTAACCGCGCAGATCCGCGGCGACCGCGCGGAAACCGGCCTCGGCCAGCGCCGTCAGCTGATACCGCCACGTCCACCAGAACTCGCCGAACCCGTGCAGCAGCAACACGAGCGGCCCGCTGCCCGCCTCGGCGACGTGCACGCGGATGCCGTTGGCGGACACGTCGCGATGCGTCCACGGACCGGTGATCCGGACGGTGGAGGGATCGGGCGGCTGCACGGAAACCCTTGCGGGCTCAGTTGTTCTCGGCCGCGGCCTCCCGCCGGGGCTTCAACGCCGCGGCGGTGTCCTTCATGCTGGTGATCGTTCGCTCGGGCGCCTTGATCTTCTTCACCTTGCGCCAGCCGAGCAGGCCGAACAGCGCGGTGATGACCAGCATGATCCCGAACACGATGGCGAACGCGGCCCAGCGCTTGAGCCACTCGGACAACAACTCGCCCAGGAAGAAAAAGAAGAAGAACGAGCTGTAGAGCCCGACCGCGCCGGCGATGGCGAAGAAGACGCTGCCGGTCATCGCCTTCTTGACTTCGCCCTTGACCTCGGACTTCGCCAGTTCGACCTCGGCCCGGACCAGCGTCGAGACATGCCGCGTCGCCTCGCTCACCAGCGCGCCGAGCGACTGCCCGTCTGCTCCGTTCGGGGACGCGTCATCACTCGACAAGGGGATGTAGGGCACGGCCCCGAGGCCGTCTGGGCCGCTGCGTTCGTGCTCCTGGCTGCTCACGGGGGTCATCGTGCCATGCGTCGCTCGTCGTGGCTCGATCAGTCCTCGGTGTTTCGCGCGGCCCCGTGCATTTTGGAGCGTCGGACCAACACGACGGCGGCGAGAAGCGACGCGATCGCCGACGCGATCAGCACTGCCGCCTTCGCCTGCTCGCTCTGCGCGGGGGGCAGCGCGAGGTCGGAGATCAGCAGGCTGACGGTGAAGCCGACCCCGCCGAGCAGCGACAGCGCTCCCAGATCACGCCGGCCCATGTCCCGCGGCCGCTCCCCGAGCTTCAACCCGGCCGCCAGCGTCGACGCGCCGAAGATGCCCACGGCCTTGCCCACGACGAGCCCGATCAGCACGGCGAGCGGCAACGCCGTCGTGAACACCGCGGACAGCGAGTGGGCGTCGATCTCGATCCCGGCCGCGAACAGCGCGAACAGCGGCACAGCGACCGCTGCCGACCACGGCTGCAACCGGTGTTCGAGCCGCAGCGCCGGCGCCGCCTGCTCGTCCGGGTCGGGCCGCACGCGCGTCAGCAGGCCGAGCGCGACCCCGGCGATCGTCGCGTGCACCCCGGCCGAGTGCACCGAGACCCAGACGACGACGGCGAGCGGCACGTAGATCCACGCGGTGCGCACGCGGCGGTGCTGGAGCCACGCGTAGAGCGCGAGTGCCACGACGGCGACCGCCGCGGCGATCAGGTTGAAACCGCTGGTGAACAGCACGGCGATGAGGATGATCGCGCCGAGGTCGTCCACGACGGCCAGCGACAGCAGGAACACCCGCGCGCTGCCGGGCAGGTTCGATCCGGTCAGCGCGAGGACGCCGAGTGCGAACGCGATGTCGGTGGCGGTCGGGATCGCCCACGCTCGATCGATACCCGGCGTGCCCCACGCGATGCTCAGTGCCACCAGCGCGGGCACGACCATCCCGCCGAGCGCTGCCAGCACCGGCAGCACGGCCTGCCGGAAGCGGGCCAGTTCGCCGATCACCAGTTCGCGCTTCAGCTCCAGGCCCGCCACGAAGAAGAACAGGGCGAGCAGGCCGTCCTTGGCCCAGTCGCCGATCGTGAGGTCGAGGTGCAGGAAGTGTGGTCCGAGTACGAAGTCGCGCACCGCGCGGTAATCGTCGCCGAGCGGGGAGTTCGCCCAGATCAACGCGATCGCCGTGGCGGCGAGCAGGATCACCCCGCCAGTGGTCTCGGTGCGCAGGAAGCGCGCGAACTCCTGCGCGGCGGTGCGGGGGCGCGGTTGCTCCACGGGGTCTCCAGGGGTCGGCGGCTCGAGCATTGCCGACCAGACTTCCCGGCGCACCTGGACTCCATCCTAGCGGTCGACCCCGGCGCTCTAGTATGTGAATGCCCAACATTGTCTAGACCATAAGGACGTGTCGGCCCGTGACCATCTCCACAGAGGTCAAGCGTGACACGAGGTTCTTCGGGCACCCACTAGGGCTCGCGAACCTCTTCGGCGTTGAGATGTGGGAGCGATTCTCCTTCTACGGGATGCAGGGGATCCTCGGGATCTACCTGTACTACTCCGTCGCCGACGGCGGGCTCGCGATGCCACAGGCCACCGCGCTGGGCATCGTGGGCGCGTACGGCAGCCTCGTCTACCTGTCCACCATCGTCGGCGCATGGATCGCCGACCGGATGCTGGGCTGCGAGCGCACGCTCTTCTATAGCGCCCTGCTGATCATGGCAGGGCACGTCAGCCTCGCCCTGTTGCCCGGCTACACCGGCATCATCGTCGGCCTGCTGTGCGTGGCCCTCGGCAGCGGCGGGCTCAAGGGCAACGCCACCGCCGTGGTCGGCACGCTCTACGACGAGAAGGACGAGCGCCGTGACGGCGGGTTCAGCCTGTTCTACATGGGCGTGAACCTGGGCGCCTTCCTCGGCCCGATCTTCACCGGCCTGCTGCAGGACCACGTCGGTTTCCACTACGGCTTCGGGCTCGCCGCCGTGGGCATGGCGCTGGGCCTGATCCAGTACACGATCGGCCGCCGCAACCTCGGCACCGAGGCGGCGGAAGTGCCCAACCCGTTGCCCGCCTCCCGGTGGCCGGTGGCCGCGGGGGTCGTCGTGCTCGTGGTCGCCGTGGTGCTGGTCGCGGTCTTCACCGGCCTGGTGACCGCGGACAACCTCGCCGATGTCGCGACCTGGGTCGCCCTCGCCGCTGCCGTGATCTACTTCCTGATCATCCTGACCAGCCGCAAGATCACCTCGGTCGAGCGCAGCAGGGTACTGTCGTTCATCCCGATGTTCATCGCCAGCGCCGCGTTCTGGGCGCTTTACCAGCAGCAGTTCACCGTGCTGACGGCCTACTCCGACCAGCGGCTGGACCGGCACATCTTCGGCTGGGAGATGCCCGTCTCGTGGGTGCAGTCCATCAACCCGGTGTGCATCATCGTGCTGTCCCCGGTGTTCGCCGCGATCTGGACCAAGCTCGGCGCCCGCGGGCCGTCGACGCCGATCAAGTTCGCGCTGGGCACGGCCGTGATGGGCATCGCGTTCCTGCTGTTCCTCCCGCTGGCCGGCGGCGGGCCGAACAGCGCGCCACTGCCGGCGATGGTCGGCATTCTGGTGGTGTTCACCGTGGCGGAGCTGTGCCTGTCGCCGGTGGGCCTTTCGCTGGCGACGAAACTGGCGCCAGTGGCGTTTCGCAGCCAGATGGTGGCCCTTTTCTTCCTGTCGGTGTCGCTGGGCACCGCGCTGTCCGGGTCGCTGGCCGAGTACTACACCCCCGCGCACGAGGGCGCGTACTTCGGCATTCTCGGCGTGGTCGCCATCGTGATCGGCGTGCTGCTCGCGGCCGTGGCTCCGTTCGTCCGCAAGCTGATGGCCGGGGTGCGTTAGCCCGTCGCCACGCCGAACAGCGTGCCGACGTAGTAGGTGACCAGCATGGTCAGCACGCCGACGCCGACATTGCGCAGCACGGCGCGCCGGGCCCGTGCGTTGCCCAGGCGGGCGCTCACGTAGCCGGTGAGGAACAGGCCGGCGACCACGGCCATGGCACATGCCCACACCCGCCACGTCACCGGCGGGAGCACGATCGCGAACAGGGGCAGGAGCGCGCCGACCGAGAAGGACGCGAACGAGGCCCACGCGGCCTGCCACGGGCTCGTCAGGTCGCCGGGGTCGATGCCGAGTTCGACCTCGGCGTGCGCGGCGAGCGCGTCCTTCTCGGTCAGTTCGCGGGCGACGCGCTCGGCCAGCCGGGGGGACAGGCCCTTCGCCTCGTAGAGGTCGGTGAGTTCTCGCAACTCGGCCTCCGGCATGGCCTTCAGCTCCTGCCTTTCCAGCCGGATCGCCGCGCGTTCGGTATCGCGCTGCGTACTCACCGAGACGTATTCGCCGCCCGCCATGGAAAGCGCGCCGGCGACCAGGCCCGCAATTCCGGCCATCAGGACCGCGGTGCGGTCGGCCGCCGCGCCCGCGACGCCGACGACGAGGCCCGCGACCGACACGATGCCGTCGTTGGCGCCGAGAACCCCAGCTCGCAGCCAGTTCAGCCTGCTGCCGAGACTCTCCCTGTGGGGTTCGTGCGAGTGTGCCGAGGTGGCGTCCTGCGTTTCCGTCACCCGTTTATTCAAACATTATTCTCGGGCGACGTAAAAAAGGCAGCGCTCACTTAGATTCGGCTTGCCTAATCAAGGCAAAAGAAAAGACGCCGGGCCGGATGCCTGATCGAGGAGCATCCGGCCCGGCGAGCCGTGGGTCAGCCGTCGAGCTCGGCGAGCGCCTGCTTCGCCTGCTCCAGCTCGGCCTCCAGTTGCGCGACCTTCGCCTTCTGCTGCTCACGCGCCGTGTTGATCACCTCGTCGATGGGCTTCGACAGGTCCTCGTGCAGCTCCTTGGCGGCGCGGGACACGGCGGCTGCGGAGATGGCCAGTCCGCGGGCGACCCAGGTGGTGCCGTGCTTGAGTTCGGCCTGCCATTCGCCGTCGGCGGAGCCGGTCACGGTGAGCGTGAGCTCGACGGTACGCGTCCTGCGGGCCGGTGCCCCCTTCGGGCGGCCGCGCTTGGCCTTCGGGGTGTCCTCGACTGACGCCGCCGGCGCGCCCTCGGCGGGCTCGGTGGCCGCCGTCGCCGGGGCGGAGGTCTCCTTGTCGGTCGCCTGCTCCTGCGGTGTGGTGCTGGTGTCCACGCTCATTGCTGGTGCGGTCTCCCTCTTCGTGGGGTACGACGCCGGAATTCTAGAACACGTGTTCGACATTGGGAACACCTGGGGTGCAACCCGGTCGGGTAGCCCTCTGAAGGGTGGCAGACCCGGATTCTCGTGACGAATATGCACTCGATCGGGTGGATCACGCGAGTTTCGGCGACCTCGGAAAACGCGCTGTTCCTGCTGGTCAGGAACTTTAGTGTGAGTTCCCTGATGGTTGATCACCTCTTCGAGTGCCGATAAGAATGCGCCCCAAGACGCACTTGTGGCGCCACGTGTCCTCGGGGAGACACGGGTCGGCGATTTCGTGTCAACGATGTCCTGAGGATTGGTAGATGCACATAACTGCGGTTTCGCGCGCCCAAAAAATGGTCGCGATCGCCGGAGCGGCAATTCTTGTCTCACTCACCGGAGCCTGTTCGGGTGGCGACAGCGGCGGTGCGGCAGTCACGCCGGCCGCGGTCAGCCAGGAGGAGCTGACCCAGCTGCCGGAGGCGACGACGTTCGCCGGTGTCACGGGCGCGCCCCTGGACCCCCGGGCCACCGCGGGCGCGACCGGCGGCAAGGTGATCCACCCGAAGAACGAACTGGTCGTCTACGCGAGCCCCGACGGGCAGCCGATCGCGAAGCTGCCCGCGATCCAGATGGGCTCGCCCACCTGGGTGCCCGTCGTCGCCGAGCAGGGGGACTGGGCGCAGGTGCTGCTGCCCACACGGCCGAACGGCTCGTCGGGCTGGGTGCACCTCACCGACGGCGCGGCGGAGAGCGCCCAGAACGACTACGCGATCACCGTGAACCGGGCCACCTTCACGCTCGAGATCCTCGACGCGGGCAAGTCGGTCGGCAAGTGGACGATCGGCACCGGCAAGCCCGAACATCCCACTCCGGCCGGGCGCGCGTACATCATCGCGTCCATCGAGGAGTCCAAGAACACCTACAGCCCGATCGTCCTGCCGCTGAGCTACCACTCGGACTCGCTCGAGACCTTCGGCGGTGGCCCCGGCACGGTCGGTCTGCACACCTGGCCGAACAACAGTTTCGTCGGACAGGCGAACAGTGACGGCTGCATTCGCGTGACCAAGGACGCGCTGGATCAGCTCGTCAAATTACCGCTCGGCACGATCGTGAACATCACGTGATCTGCCGGGCAGGCGCGGAAAATCCATTCTCAGAAAGGTGATTTCTTGTCCAGAAGAACTGTCGCCGGCGGTGTCGGCGCCCTGACTGCCCTGCTCACCGCGGGCGTGTTGCTGGCCCCGTCCGCGGGTGCCACCACGCCGGGGGACGGCGTGAACTCGGCTTTCGCGATCTCGGGCAGCGGGCTGCTCAAGATCACCCCGACCCCCTCGGTGAACGACAAGGACGGCTTCTCGCAGGAGTCGCTGGCCGTGCTGACGATCCCCGGGTCGCTCGGCGAGGTGAAGGTGCTCAACGCTCAGGCCGGCGCGGGGCAGGCGCAGGCGAGCGTCGCGAGCGTGAAGATCACCCTCGGCCCCGGCAAGCCCCTGCTGACCGCCTCGGCCATCGAGGCCGACTGCAAGGACGGCAAGGCCTCGTCGTCGCTGGCCAAGGCGAAGATCGGGGACGTCCCGCTGAAGGTCGACGTGCCGCCGAACACCGGCGTCGAGGTGCCCGGCCTGGCCTCGGTCATGCTGAACAAGCAGGTCAAGCACAGTGACGGCTCGGTCACCGTCACCGCGATCTCGGTCAGCGTGGACGGCGTGCAGAAGCTCGACATCGCGTCGGCGACTTGTGCACCCGCCGACGACAACGAGACGCCGACCTCGGCCCCCAACCCCGGCGGCGGTTCCGGTTCGGGCGACACGGCCCTGCCCAGCGGCAAGGCCCCGACCCCGAAGCCTGTCAAGGCGCACCTGGACGTCACCGGCTGCCCGGGTCCCCACCCACGCGACGGCCCGCCATCACGCGATGGCGGCCCGTCGCCCTGTGGATCAGTCTTCGGTTGT
>DASZUO010000315.1:0-4964 GCA_035547575.1 Amycolatopsis sp.
CGCCCAGTCCCGGGCGATGGGCAGCAGGTGCGGGTAGAACGCCTCCCGCATCTGCCGCACCGCCTCGGGCAGGGGATAGGCGAAGTACCGGTACTCGCCGGACCCGAACCGGTAGCGGACCATGTCGATCGTGGCCCGGAAGCGCCGCTGGTCGTCGTAGAGAGCCGAGAGATCGTGGCACTCCTGCGCATCGAGCAGGCGCGAGGTGAGCGCGCAGCCGTGCTCGTCGACCTCGGCCAGTAGTCGCGGCCAGTCCAGGCGGCTGATGCGTTCGCTGAGCTTCACCGTGTCCAGTCTGCGGCCTCCCGCGCGGGCCGGCTGGCGGGAATCAGCCGCCGACGTCCGCGCGCGCGACGACCTTGGTGATCTCCGCCCGGACGAGGTACTCGCCGGGCACGGCGTTGCGCTTGCCGAACAACTCGGCCTGGTCCTGGCCCATGTAGCGGCCGCCGAGCAGGGTGGCCCACGGCAGCGTCTGCTCCGGGTCGTCGATCACGGTCGCGATGGCGGTGAACTGCACAAAGGAATACGGCGGCCGCTGGTCGTCGACGGTCAGCGAGATGCGCGGCTCGCGGCGCAGCACGCGGGCCTTGAGCGACTCGTGCCACGTCGTGAAGATCAGCTCGTCCCCGGCGGGGCCTTCGCTGAGCACGAACCAGATCGGCGTGACGTGCGGCGATCCGTCCGCGCGGACGATCGCGAGCTTCCCGATCTTCGTGCCCTCGCTCGCGAAGGCCCACCATTCGTCCCTGCTCATCTGCCTCATGTCCCCGAAAGTACAAGCACGTCGAACGCGCGGCACCCGAAGCCGGCGGCTAGTCTGGCGCGTTGTGCGAGACGGGGACATGCGCAGCGGAGGCCCGGGCGGCTTCGTCGACGAAGGCCTGGCCAGGCGGCTCAAGGCGCTCGCCTGCACCGCGCCGCTGCACGACCTGGACGCGCGCAAGGCGAAACTCGACTGGGCCGACGCGACCGTCTACCAGATGGCGGAGATCGCGCTGCACACGATCGACCAGGTCACCATCGCGATGGACTTCGACACCGGCGCGGGCCACGAGGACGTCGTGCGCCGGCTCCAGCCGTTCATCGCCACGCAGGCGCCCGGCCGCGCCGTCCAGGAGCATCTTCGCGTGGCGCGCTGGGTGCTGGACAACCTCATCAACGTGGGCACGGCCGACCGCGGGTTCCGGCGCGTGTACGGCAGCGTCGACGCCACCGGCGCCTACCGCCGCCGCGCTTTCGACTTCAAGCTGCTGGTCGAGGTGGCCGGGGCCGACGGCGAGGTGTACCTGCGGGCCAGCGACGAGGCGATCAACGTGCTGGTCGGGGCGCTGGACACCGATGTCGAGTCCGCGCAGATCGCCGCCGAGGTCAAGCTCGAGAACCTGATCAGCCGGGGGCGGCTGGCCGATGCGAAGCTCGCCGCCGAGCAGGCCCGCTACCGCACGGTGCAGTACGGCGAGACGCTGCGCGTGAAGCTCGACGCGACCCGTCGCGACGTGCGCGCGGTCGACTGGGCCGAGGAGATGCCGGAACTGCTGGACTCGGCGCTCTCGCACATTGAGGCCCGTTTCCGCGCGGAGAACGCGATCCTGCGCAACATCACCCGTGCGCGCGACGAGGCCGAGGACGTCGACCACAAGCGGCGTGCCGCCGAACTCGTCGACATCGTCGGCGACTGCATCTCGCGGCACACCCAGCTCCAGTCTCGGCTGCAGGCCGCGGGCGCGATCTTCCGCGCCGAGCAGGACCGGCAGCAGTTCTCCGGCCCGCCGCAGCGCGCCACGATCGACCTGTTCGGGCAGCTGCTGGTGCCCGCCCTCGACCTGCCGATCGCCGACGCCGTGGCGCCGGTCGAGCACTTCTTCCGCGCCGCGGCCGGGCTCGATGTGCCGACGGTCCCGTCGCTTTCGTCGCTGGTGTCGTTGCTGCTGCGGCCCGCGCCGGAGCGGGACAAGCTGGTCGGCGAGGTGCCCGAGCCCGAGCTGGTCCCGTCGGAGACCACCGACTACTACAGCGACGAGCAGTGGCGCCGCGCCGACGAGCTTCTCGACCTGCCGGATGTGCCGCGGCGCCTGTCCGGCCTGCTCGCCGAGGCACGCGAGAGCGACCCGCAGCTGGCCCGTCTGGTCGCGCTCCGGGCGCTGCACTCCTCCAGTCCGGCGGTCGGGGCGGCCGTCCGGCAGGGGGACGGCCGCGCGCTGCTCGCCGTGGACGACGGCACGCCGCTCCACGACGAGGAGTTCGGCGGCGCCGATCTGCTGCTGGGGACGGCGAGCATCGACCGCGATGAAGAGGGGGTTGCATGAGCACTGAGGACCGGACGGAGCGGTCGCGACGAAGGTGTGGGTGTGGAGGAGGACCGGTCGGGTGCGGGTGTCCCGCATGAGCACTGACGTGGAAAGCGCGGCGCGGCTGGTGTCCTTCGGCATGCGGCCGAAGCAACTGCCGAGCCGGGACGTGGTCTACGCGGACCTGGTCCGCCGCTACGCCGAGGACAGCTCGTTCAAGCAGCTCACCAACTCCGTCGCGGCGGGGCTCGGGCTGATGGTGCTCGACGTCAGCATGCAGGCGGGCGCGGTGCTCGCCGCCACCGACGAGTCCGTGTTCGAGATCAAGATGGACTCCTACGCGCGGCAGAGCAAGATCCGCGAGCGGCGCGAGACCGAGAAGGTGCTGCACGGCCTGGTGCACCTGGCGGCCGCCGCGCTGGGCTACCCGCGCCCGGACGACCTGGCCAACGACACCTACATCGGCCGGTTGAGCGTCGAGCAGGTCGACGGGGTGGTGCGCGAGGCATGCCGGATCCTCGACGAGCGTGCCGCGAAAGCCGAGCGCAACAACGATCCGCTCTCCGACGCGCCGGAACTCGAGCAGGCGTGGCGGGCCTACGCGCGCCGCCCCGCCGCGGCGGCGACCAAGGACGGCAGGCTGGCGTCGGACACCACGCGCGGCATGGTGTCGCGCGCATTGCGGTTCCTGGCGGACCAGGGTTTCCTGGTGCAGGCCAGCGCCGAGCAGGGCGGCACATACCGGACCACGCCGCGCTACCAGGTGCAGGTGCGGGAACTGGCCGCGGACAGCGCTTTCGAGGAACTGCTGGAACTGGGCGTCGTCGCGGTGGGGGACGCCGCGGGCACCCTCCGTCCGTCCATTTCGGACACGTTGTAGGAGTCGCATGTACGAGCTTTCGCGGGTGCGCCTGCACTCCGTGGGTCCGGCGGGCGCGCGGTACCAGGACGTGGTGCTCGACTTCAGCGGAGTCGGGCAGATCGTCAAGACGCCTGCCCAGGACGCGTTGTTCAGCGCCGGCATCCACTCGGCCGGCGAAGGCCTGCCGCGCCGGCCGTCGCCGGCGAGCGTGCTGTTCCTGGAGAACGGCGGCGGCAAGTCCGTGCTGATCAAGCTGATCTTCTCGGTCATGCTGCCCGGCCGCCGCCAGGTGGTCGGCACCACGAACACGCGCGTGCTGGAGAAGTTCGTCGCCGCCAAGGATGTCTCGCACGTGGTGCTGGAATGGCAGCACACCGAGACCGGCCGGCGGGTCATCACCGGCAAGGCGTCCGAATGGCGCGGGCACGTCGTGTCGAACGACCCCGCGAACCTCATCGACACCTGGTACTGCTTCCGGCCCAGCGCGAACACCGGCCTGACGACCCTGCCGTTCACCTCCGAAGGCAGGCTGCTGACGATGTCGGGCTTCGCCGAGCGGCTGGACGAGGCGCACCAGGCCGAGCCCGAACTGGAGCTGTCCTGGACGCGGCGGCACCACGAATGGACCGAGCGACTCGACTCCCTCGGGCTGGACACCGAGCTGTTCCGGTACCAGCGCGCGATGAACGCGGGCGAGGGCGAGGCGGCCGACGCGTTCGCGTTCACCTCGGACGAGGCGTTCGTCGACTTCCTGCTCAAGGCCGTCATCGCCGAGGACGACCCGCGTGATCTCGCCGATGTCGTGCAGACCTACGCGCACAACCTCGGCCAGCGCGGCGACCTGATCTCCGAACGGGATTTCGTCGCCGGCGCACTGGAGCTGCTCCAGCCGCTGGTGGACGAGGAGTCGCTCGCGGCCGCGTCCCGCAAGCTCGCCACCGTGGCGCGCGCCGACGCGCAGGCGTTCGCGGGATCGGTTGTCGCGCGGCGCAGGCTGGAGGACGACCGGCTGTCCGGTCTCGCCGCGTTCGCCGAGGAGACGCGCGACGCCGAGAAGCTCGCCGAGGGCGACCACCGGCGGCTGTCCGCCGTCGTGACGGAACTGCGCCGCCTTGTCGCGGACCTGCGGCTCACCGACGCGACGGCCGCCAAGCAGCGGCTCGACGCGGAACTGTCCGACGCGCGCGGGACTGCCCAGGCGTGGCGCGAGACCGGCACCGTGCTGGCGCACCGGAACGCGGTCCGCAAGGCCGCCGGCATCCGCCGTCTCGTGGGGGAACGCGAGCAGACCGCGAAACCGGCTCTGGAGGCCAAGAACGCAGCTGCGAACGCGCTCGCACGCGGGCTGCTCGCGCTGGCCCGCGAGGCGGGCGAGCAGGCCGAAGCGGCCGAGGAACGTGCCGCGACCGCACGGGCGGAGGCCGCCGCCGCGCAGGATCAGCGCGACGAGGCGACCACCACCGCGGCCCGGCACCGTGCGGAAGAAGCCCAGCTCACCACCCGGATCGAGGAGGTCCGCGCGCGGGTGCGGCAGGCCGTCCGCGACGGGCTGCTCAGCGACGGCACCCAGGTGGCTGCCGCGGCGCAGGAGGCCATGGCACGGCTGGAGAACGCGGCGAGCGAGCTGGCCACAAGGGAGGCGGAGGCCGAACGCGTCGGCGAGGAACATGCCGAGGCTCAAGCGGCGCTGCACGCCGCGCAGCAGCGGGTTTCGGCGGCGCAGGCGCGTGCCGATGCGGCCGCGAGCGAGCTGGCGAAGGCGCATCGCCGCACCGACAGCCTCGCCGCGCATCCGCGGCTCGCCGAGCTGC
>DASZUO010000316.1:0-17259 GCA_035547575.1 Amycolatopsis sp.
CCGCCGAGTTCTTCCGCTCGCGCAAGCGATTGCAGCCCACGCCGGATGAGCAGGCGATCCCAGCGGGTGCGGTCCTGGTCGGGCAACAGCACCGGCTCGCCACCGGGGCCGGCCCGTGCCCGCATCCGCGAGGCCTGCAACCAACGCGACCCGGCCCTCCGCCGGAAGCTCGGGGTGACAGGCGGTGAAGATCAGCCGGAGCAGATCGTCGCCCACCGGGTCGTCCAGTGCCGCGTCCCAGTCGGCGTCCTCGACCTGGCGCAACTCCCGGCCGATCGTGGCGAGCTTGTCCTCGTACCGGCCGCGGCGGCGCAACATGTCGATGGCGCGGTGTTTCGACGTCGCCATCAGCCAGGAAGCCGGATGCCGCGGGATCCCCTCCACGGGCCACTGTTCCAATGCGATCACCAGCGCGTCCTGCGCGAGTTCCTCGGCGAGGCCGACGTCGCCGACGATCCTGGCGAGCGCGGCCACGAGCCGGGCGCACTCGATGCGGTAGACAGCCTCGACCGCCTTGCGCGTGGCATGGCTCGGATCGGCGGCACTCACCCCGCCGATCCAAGCACACGCCTAGCTCTGGGGCGCGAAATCCTCCGGGCCCATCACCTTCAGCACCTGGGACTCGCCTTCCCAGCCGGGCCACAGGTCGACGTGAATCCGCATGAACCGCCGCGCCCATTCGACCGCCTCCTCCCGGGAGGCGACCTCGTAGAGGGCGTAGCTGATCATCTCCTTGGACTCCGCGAACGGGCCGTCGGTCACGGTCAGCCGGCCGTCGAGGACGTCGACGCGGGCTCCCGCGGCGCTGGGCGCGAGGCCGGCGTTGTCGAGCAGGGCACCGGCCTTCATGGCTTCCTCGCCGAGCGCCATGATGGCGTTCATCAACTCGGGCGGAGGTGGCGTGCCGGGCTGGGCGGCCTTGAGCAGCACGAGGTAACGCATCGGAGTCTCCTAACGGCGGTAGAGGTGGACGGCGATGGCCGCGAGCCAGACCCAGGCGAGGGCGACCCCGGCGATGAACGCCAGCGTGGCCCACGCCGCCGTCGATCCGGACGCGACACACAGGAAGCCCGCGAGAATGGCGATCCCGCTAGCCCGGCTGTACCAGGCCCAGCCGCCGGTTCCGAACCACCGCCCGGCCGCCATGCACGCGACTGCCAGGCAGACGAAGCCGACCGCACCGGCGACCAGGTGCGCCATGCCGTGCCAGGTGACGGTTTCCGGTGCGCCAACCGGGAAACCGCGGGCCGGGTCCGCGCGGAAGATGCCGGCCAGCACCAGGCTCACGCCGTAGGCGCCGACCAGGCGGGGCGCCCACTTCAGACCGGTGGCGCGCCGGAGCCCGGCCGCGAACGCGAGAGTCATCGCGCCCGCCAGGACGAAGTTGGTGATCTGAACCCAGCCGGCCGAGCCGTTGGCGAGCAGGCTCCAGCTGTGCCGGGTGAAGTCGAAGCCCTCGCGGGTGGTGCCCTGGACGATGGACACGACCTCGTACAGGACACCGGCGAGCACGCCGTAGCCGAGAAGCGACCTGGTCACGCGGGTGGCCGGGTCGCAGGTCACCGGGTCCGGGGCGAGTGTCTGCTGAGTCATCGCGGTGGTTCCTCTCCGGGTGGTGCGGCCAGCTGTTCCGGCCGATCACCTGGTCCTCGAAGAGGAGCGCGCGACTTCGACACGCACCCAGAATTTTTTCAGGCCGGCAGCGCCGAGGCGCGCCATGCGCCCGCACCCGGCTGCGGCGGCATCCGCAGCAACCGCGCCCGGTCCGCCCAGGCCGACGTGCGCCGCGGGCGTTCCGGCCCGGCCGGGGTGGAGGCGGCGGCCGCGATGACCGCGGTCAGCGCCGCCAGTTCCTCGTCATCCGGGTTGCCCCGGACGACACGCAGAAACGGTCGGTCGTCGGTGCTCATTCCTCGACTCCTCCGCGCTGTGCTCCCCTGGCCGTGGGCGGCCCCGCGATGCTCATGCCTCGGCTCACAGCGGGATGTTGCCGTGCTTCTTGGGTGGCAGCGTCTCGCGCTTCTCGCGCAGCATCGCGAGGCTGCGGGCCACATGACCGCGCGTGTGCGCCGGGAGGATCACCGCGTCGACGTACCCGCGCTCGGCCGCCTCGTACGGGTTGAGCAGCGTGTCCTCGTACTCCTGGATCAGCTCCGCGCGCAGCGCGTCGACGTCCTTGCCGTCCTCGGCGGCGTTGGCCAGCGTCCTGCGGTGCACGATGTTCGCCGCGCCCTGGGCGCCCATCACGGCGATCTGCGCGCTCGGCCACGCCAGGTTGACGTCCGCGCCGAGGTGCTTGGACCCCATCACGTCGTAGGCGCCGCCGAACGCCTTGCGCGTGATGACCGTGACCAGCGGGACCGTCGCCTCGGCGTAGGCGTAGATCAGCTTCGCGCCGTGCCGGATGATGCCGTTCCACTCCTGGTCGGTGCCCGGCAGGAAGCCCGGAACGTCCACAAAGGTCAGTACCGGCACGTTGAACGCGTCGCAGGTGCGCACGAACCGCGCCGCCTTCTCCGACGCGTCGATGTCCAGGCAGCCCGCGAACTGGGTCGGCTGGTTGGCCACGACACCGACCGCGTGCCCGTCGACGCGGCCGAACCCGACGACGACGTTGGGCGCGAACAGCTCCTGGACCTCGAGGAACTCGCCCTCGTCCAGCACGCGGCCGATGACCTCGTGCATGTCGTAGGGCTGGTTGGGCGAGTCCGGGATGAGCGTGTCCAGCTCGAGGTCGGTGTCGGTGACGCCGTCCGCAATGGACTCACCGGTGGGCTCGGGGGCGTCGAACACCGGGGGCTCGGCCAGGTTGTTCGAGGGCAGGTAGGACAGCAGCTCCTTGACGTAGGAGATCGCGTCCTCCTCGTCGGAGCCGAGGTAGTGTGCGTTGCCGGACTTGGTGTTGTGCGTGTGCGCGCCGCCGAGCTCCTCGAACGTGACCTCTTCGCCGGTCACGGTCTTCACGACGTCGGGGCCGGTGATGAACATGTGCGAGGTCTGGTCGACCATCACCACGAAGTCGGTCAGCGCGGGGGAGTAGACGTGCCCGCCCGCGTTGGCGCCCATGATCAGCGAGATCTGCGGGATCACCCCGGAGGCGTGGGTGTTGCGGCGGAAGATCTCGCCGTAGAGGCCGAGCGAGACGACGCCTTCCTGGATGCGCGCGCCACCGCCCTCGTTGATGCCGACGATCGGGCGGCCCGTCTTGAGGGCCAGGTCCATGACCTTGACGATCTTCTCGCCGTAGACCTCGCCGAGCGAACCGCCGAAGACGGTCACGTCCTGGCTGAACACGCACACCGCGCGGCCGTCGACGGTGCCGTAGCCGGTCACCACGCCGTCGCCGTACGGGCGGTTCTTCTCCTGGCCGAAGTTCGTGGACCGGTGCCGCGCGAGCGCGTCCAGCTCGACGAACGAGCCCGGGTCGAGCAGCATGTCGATCCGCTCCCGCGCGGTCTTCTTGCCCCTGGCGTGCTGGCGCTCCACCGCTCGGGCCGACCCCGCGTGTACCGCCTCGTCGTAGCGGCGGTACAGGTCGGCCAGCTTCCCGGCTGTCGTGTGGATGTCCGGCTCATCCGCGGGTGGCGTCCCGATCGGCTCCGTCGCACTGCTCATACGCCGGAGCCTAGCCACTGCGCGAGCGCCGCGCGTGTGGCGTGGGCTACGTCTGGCTGCCTTTGAGCGGGGCCATCCGGTCGGCGTAGAACTTCGCCAGCTGGGCGTGGCGTTCCGGGGGGATCGGGCGCTGTTCCCCGTGGGCGGCGGCGAACAGCTGGTCGATCCGGGTGTGCCAGGCGGCGAGCAACTCGGGCACGCGGTCGGCGAGGGCGGCCGGGACGGTGTGCGTCAGCTCGACCCGCGCACCCAGTGCGGCGTCGTAGGTGATCTCCCAGCGCACCGTGCCGCCCTCGGCTGCGTACTCCAGCAGCCGCGGCTCCGCCGATCTCGTCACCTCGCCGGCAGGAACCTCGGCGGTCCGGGAAAACCCGTCCACGGTCAGCAGGTGCCACATGTCGGCGGCGGGCTTCCACACCAGGTCACGCGCGAACCGCAGGTCGAACCCGTCCGCGGTCCGGACGACCTCGCCCTCGCCGAGGCCGAAGCGCTCGATGTAGTGCTCCATCGCCGTGAGCCACTCGGTGAACGGCTCGCCGGCACGCCGGTCGAGCAGCGCGGCGAGGCTGCCGAGGCAGTGGTCCCAGCCCGCGGCGTTGCGGCCCGCGCCGAGCCTGCCCAGCGCGCCGCCACCCAGGGTCTGCGAGAAGTAGAGCAGGCAGCCGTCCCCGTCGGGCACCAGCTCGAACCGCAGCACGTCGTGGTTCCAGCGGAACGCGAACACCTTCGGCGGGTCCAGCTCCAGGATCTCGCCGTCGCCGCCCTCGTCGACCGGCGCCTCCTCGGGAAACACGAACCGGATCGGCGCGCCGATCTTCAGCTCCGTCTCCAGCCGCGCCGGGAACCAGTGCCGCATCTCGACCGGATCGGACACGGCCTTCCATACCTTCGCCACCGGATGCGCCAGGCGCCGCTCGAACCGCAGCACCGGGTTGTCGCCGATGGTCTCCAACTTCGCGTCCACAGCTCATTCCCCTTCGTCGGGCATGGAGTCCAGATGACGTTCGAGTGCGTCGAGACTCGAGTTCCACAGCGCGCGATACGGCGCGAGCCACGCGTCCAGTTCCACCAGGGGTTCCAGTCGGAGCCGGTACCACCGCCGCTGCGCGTCGTGGCGGACCTCGACGAGCCCGGCCTCGCGCAGGACCTTCAGATGCTTGGACACCGCGGGCTGCGCCAATGACAGCCGCTCGACCAGATCGCCGACCGGCCGCTCACCGGCGCGGAGCAGGTCGAGAATCTCGCGGCGCCGTGGTTCGGCCAGCACCTCGAACGTTGATGCCATGTGAGGAATATATCCCAATGAGCATATTCGCTGTCAAGGGCGCCGGAAGGTGCCCGGAGTGACGCCGTAGTACCGCTTGAACCAGCGGGTGAGGTGACTCTGGTCGGCGAAGCCGGAACCCGCGGCCGCGTCGGCGGGTGACCGGCCGGCGACGAGCATCCGGCGCGCTGCCCGCAGGCGCAGCTGGCGCTGGTAGTCGCTGGGCGCGAGCCCATACGCGGCGACGAACCCACGGTGCAGCGCGTACCGGCTGCAGCCCGCCACCTCGGCAAGCTCACTCGTGCGCAGGTCCCGCGCGTACTCGACGTCGAGCAGGTCGCGGACCCGTCGCACGCCGACCGGCAGTGCGCGGCACGCGACCGTGCGGGTGGCACCGCGGGCGGCCAGGGCGCGGACGGTCGCGTCCAGAGCCTCGTCCTGCGCGAGCCGGCTCTCGCCGAGCGACGCGTGCAGCCGGCGCAGCGCGTCGGCGAGCGCCGGATCCGCCAGCACCGGCTCGACGAACAGCGGCAGCCCTACCCGGCGCCCCGCGGCGTCGCCGAGCACGTCGCGGATCAGCTCGGGTCCGATGTGGACGATGCGGTACGTGAAGCCGTCCGCCATCGCGGCGCGCCCGTCGTGCGGGTCGTCGGGATTGAACGCCATGACCATGCCGGCCGCGCTCGTGCGCGCCGCGCCCCGGCAGGTGAACGCCTGCGCACCCGCCTCGGTCACGCCGAACGAGTAGGTCTCGTGACTGTGCCGGTGATAGACGTGCCGCTCGAAATGGGCGTACATGGCCTCCAGCGGGCGATCGGGTGCCCGCCAGTAACTCGTCCAGTCGCCGTTCACCCTTCAATCGTAGGGTTGCCCGCGCTCGCCGGAGCGCGCCAGCGTTCAAGACGGCCGGTGCGCCCGCCGGGCAGGCTGGCCGCATGCGGGAGAAGACGAAGATCGCCGTGGTGGTCAGGGACGACCTGGCCACCTGGCAACGGCTGAACGTCACGGCGTTCGTGGTCAGCGGAGTGGCCGCCCGGTACCCGGAAACCGTCGGCGAGGACTACGAGGACGCGTCGGGACAGCGGTATCTGCCGATGTTCGGCCAGCCCGTGCTCGTGTACGTCGCGGACGCGGGCGCGCTCAGGTCGTGCATGCCAAGGCGGTGGACCGCGAACTTGCCGTAGCCGTCTACACCGAGGAACTGTTCGCCACGAACAACGACGCCGACAACCGTGCGGCCGTGCGCGCGGTGCCCACGGAGAAGCTGGCCCTGGTCGGCATCGCGGTGCATGGCACGCGCAACGCGGTCGACAAGGCGCTGAAGGGCCTCAGTCTGCATCCCTGAGGCCGAACCCGCGGAGCAGGAATTCCAAGCCCTCCCGGAATTCCCGCTCCGCGGTCACGCCACGCGCGTGCCGGGCGGTCTCGCCCAGTAACGGGAACTCCTCTTCGGACAGTGCGGCCAGCACGTCCGTGCCCGTCCCCGCCAGTGGGCTGAAATGGCTGGTCTGCAAAGCGCCCAGCACGTAGCTCAGGAAGGCGCGGAACGCCACCACCCTGCGCTCGCCGCGGAACCCCGCCTCCGCGAACACGCTCAGCGCTGCCTCGCCCCAGCGTCGTGAGCCGGGGGAGTTGTGCCGCTGGGTCAGCAGCAGCGGCACGACGGCGGGGTGTTCGCGGACGACGTGGCGGACGCGCTGCGCGAGGAGTACCAGCCGGTCGTGCGCCGAAACCGGGGGCAGGTCCAGGTCGACGTCGCGCAGCACGAGGTCCACGATCAGGCCCTCGAGTTGCTCGCGGTCGGTGATATAGCGGTAGAGCGACATGGTGCCGAAGCCGAGTTGCTTGCCGACCGCCCGCATCGACAGCCCGTCGAGCCCGTCCCGGTCGAGCACGGCGAGCGCCGCGGCGGCGATCTGGTCGAGGGTGAGCGAGCGAGGGCGGGGCATGGCGCTTGACAGCGTACAACATACGCGCATAGCTTCGTAAGCGTACGACACACGCTTAAAAAGGGAGCACGTCATGATCGTCGGCCCACGGACATTCGTCGCGGTCACCGGTGAGCGGGTCGCGGTGCCGGATCCCGAGCGGCTCGTGCACCTGCAGTTCCGGCGGTTCGCGGGCTGCCCGGTGTGCAATCTGCACCTGCGGTCGGTGGTGCGTCGGCACGACGAGATCGTCGCCGCGGGGATCGGCGAGGTCGTGTTCTTCCACTCGCCCGCGGACGAGTTGCGCAGGCACGTGGCGGACCTGCCGTTCGCCGTCGTCGCCGACCCGGCGAAGACCGTCTACCGGGAGTTCGGCGTGAAATCCGCCGCCCGGTCACTGCTCAGCCCGCGCGCGTGGGGGCCGATCGTGCGTGGCGTCCTCACGACAGTGCGCGTGAGAGCGCCGCTGCCCGCGACCACCCCGCACGGCGGCCGGCTCGGCCTGCCAGCGGACTTCCTGATCGCCCCGGACGGGAGGACGATCGCGGCGAAGCATGGCGAGCACGCCTACGACCAGTGGTCGGTGGACGAGCTGCTCGCCCACGCCGATGAGTTTCGGGCCGCGGGGAGGTCCATCCGTTCATGAGTCTTTCGAAGTCCCGGCTGGAGCGTTTGCACGAGGTCCTGGCAAGGCACGTGGCCACAGGCGAGGTGCCCGGTGCCGTCACGCTGGTGAGCCGTCGCGGCGAGGTGCACGTCGACGTGATCGGCGCGAAGTCCTACGGCGGCGCGCCGCTGCGACGTGACAGCCTGTTCCGGATCAGTTCGATGAGCAAGCCCATCGCGGCGGCCGCGGCGCTGATCCTGGTCGAGGAGTGCGTGCTGCGACTCGACGATCCGGTCGACGACCTGCTGCCGGAACTCGCCGGCCGGAAGGTGCTCACGCGCCTGGACGGCCCGCTGGAGGACACCGTGGACGCGCATCGGGCGATCACGCTGCGGGACTTGCTGACGTTCCGGCTCGGGTTCGGGCAGGTGATCGACATCTCGCCCGACTCGCCGATTCTGCGCGCGGCCAACGAGCGGGGGATCGGGATGGGGCCGCCCAACCCGCAGGCCTACCCCGAACCCGACGAGTGGCTGCGCCGCCTCGGGGAACTGCCGCTGATGGCCCAGCCTGGCGAGAAATGGCTCTACCACACGGGAGCCGACATCCTCGGCGTGCTCATCGCGCGGGCCACCGGCAAGCCGCTGGAGGCGTTGCTGCGGGAGCGGCTGTTCGACCCGCTCGGGATGAAGGACACGCACTTCAGCGTGCCGGCGGAGAAGCTCGGCCGGCTGGTCACGAGCTACATGTCGCCGGACCAGGTGTTCGACGAGGCCGAAGGCGGGCAGTGGAGCAAACCGGCCCCGTTCGACTCGGCGGGCGGCGGCCTGGTGTCCACTGTGGACGACTATGCCGCGTTCGCACACCTGATGCTGAACGGGGGACGCCACGGCCGGGAGCGGATCCTGGCGCGGCCGACCGTCGAGCTGATGACCACCGACCAGCTGACGCCCTCGCAGAAAGCGATTTCCGGCTTCTTTCCCGGGTTCTTCGACGCGCGCGGCTGGGGGATGGGCGTGTCGGTGGTGACGGCAAGGACCGACGTCTACGGCTCGCCCGGCCGCTACGGCTGGGACGGCGGACTCGGCACGACGTGGCAAGCCGACCCGGCGGAGGACCTGACGGCGATCATGCTGACGCAGCGTGCGGGCTTCCCGGACTTCTCGCCGGTCTACCGCGACTTCTGGACCGGCGTGTATCAGTCGATCGACGACTGAAGCGCCGCGGCCAGTTCGGCGCGGCGTGCGAAGACGGCGTCCCGCTGCTCGTCCATCTCGCGCAGCAGGCGCTTGCGCAACCGCTTCGGCACGCGGTCGATGTAGAGCCTGCCCTCGGTGTGGTCGGTCTCGTGCTGCAGGCAGCGCGCGAAGTACCCGGTGCCGGTGACGGTGATCGGGTTGCCGTCCTTGTCCTGCCCGTGCACGACGGCCCGGTCGGGGCGGGCCAGGTCGGTGTGCGGCCCTGGCACGGACAGGCAGCCCTCGGAGTGCTCGACCAGCGTGCGGTCCTCGGCCGGAAGTTCCTCCAGCACCGGGTTCGCGACGTGCCCGACGTGTCGCTCGCCGTCCTCGTCGGTGCAGTCGTAGACGAACAGGCGCAGGTCGACGTCCACCTGGTTCGCCGCGAGCCCGACACCCTCGGCGACGTACATGGTGGTGAACATGTCGTCGATCAGCGCGCTCAGCTCGTCGCTGCCGAACTCCGTGACATCGCGGCACGGGCGGGCGAGCACGTCCTCGCCCACAACGGTGATCCGCCGCACGGATCCGCGCCGCGCTTCCGGCGGTAACGGGTTCGGCATGGTGTTCTCCCTGGTCTGCTTGACGAGCGGTTTGCAAACTAGCACACTTTGCAAAGTGACTTCCGAGGATCGTGTCGAGGAGCGAGTTCCGCCGCACGGCACGCTGCCGGAGCATCCCGTGCGCGTGGCGCTGCTCGATCTCCTCGCCGCCGCCGGCACGGTCACGTCCACCCAGGCCGCCGAACGCCTCGGCTCCAGCTCCGGCCTGTGCTCGTTCCATCTGCGGCGGCTCGCCCGCGCCGGGCTCATCGAGGAGGCGCCGAGCACCGACGGCCGCGCCCGGCCATGGCGGTTGCGCTGGGACCTGCCCGAGGAAGCGCCGGAACAGCCGGGCCTGCCCGACTATCAGCGCTGGCTCGAACGCCGCGCCGGCGCCCCGGCCCGCTGGCAGCGCGACGAGGCGGTCACCACGGTCGTGAACCTGACCCCGCGGGAGTTGCGCGAACTCGCCGACGACATGAAGGCGCTCGTGGCGCGGTACGAGTCGCGGGGCAAGCGCCGCGGCATGAAACCCGTCGCCGTGGTCGCGCGCCTGTTCCCGCTGCTGGAGGACCGATGATCGAACTGGTGCAGGGCGACATCACCGAGCAGCGGGTGGACGTGGTGGTCAATGCCGCCAACTCGTCGCTGCTCGGCGGCGGGGGCGTCGACGGCGCGATCCACCGCAAAGGCGGGCCCGCGGTCCTCGCGGAATGCCGCGAGCTGCGCGCCGGGAGGTACCGCGACGGCCTGCCGGCGGGCGAAGCCGTCGCGACGACGGCCGGGCGGCTGCCCGCCCGCTGGGTGGTGCACACCGTGGGCCCGGTGTTCGCGAAAACCGAGGACCGCAGCGACATCCTGGCCTCCTGTTACCGCAACTCGCTGCGCGTCGCGAGGGAGCTGGGTGCGGCCACGGTCGCCTTCCCGGCCGTCTCGACGGGCGCCTACGGCTGGCCGCTGGACTCCGCCGCCCGGATCGCGCTGCGGACCGTGCTGGACCACGGTCCACTTGAGACAGTCCGTTTCGTGCTGTTCGGTGCCGACGCGTACGAGGCGTTCACGGCGGCGTGGGCGCAGCTCAGGTCCGAGGCCGGGCTCTGACGTGCAGCCGCTCGCCCTGCGGGCCGAACAGGCTGAGGAACTCCACCGGGTTCGCGTCGGCATTGCCGAACCAGTGCGGCGTGTGCGTGTCGAACTCGGCGGCCTCGCCCCGCTTGAGCACGATGTCGTGCTCGCCGAGGACCAGCCGTAGCTTGCCGCTGAGCACGTAAAGCCACTCGTAGCCCTCGTGCGACCGCGGATCCGGCGCGGCGTTCGGCGGAGTGTGGCCGGCCGGCATGATCTGCTTGAACGCCTGGAGCCCGCCGGGATTGTGCGACAGCGGGATGTAGGTCATGCCGTGGTGCTGGACCGGGCGCGGGTGCACGCGCGGGTCACCGGTCCGCGGCGCGCCGACCAGGTCGTCGAGCGGCACCTGGTAGGCCTTGGCCAGCGGCAGCAGCAGTTCGAGGCTCGGCTTGCGCTGCCCCGATTCCAGGCGGGACAGGGTGCTCACCGAGATTCCGGTGGTCTCCGACAGCGCCGTGAGCGTCGCGCCCTTCTGGTTACGCAGCGCGCGCAGGCGAGGGCCGACCGCGGCGAGGACGTCCTCCATATTGCCAGTTTAGCAAATTCATTTGTCAAAGTTGCATGGTCGGGAGCACGCTGGTGGCGGAGGTGGTTCGGATGAAGGACGTCATAGTGATCGGCGGCGGGGCCGCGGGTCTGGGCGGGGCGTTGACGCTGGGCCGGGCGCGCAGGTCGGTGCTGGTGATCGATTCCGGGCAGCCGCGCAACGCGCCGGCCGCGCACATGCACGCGTTCCTTACGCGCGACGGGATGCCGCCGGGGGAACTGCTGGCGCTCGGCCGCGAGGAGGTGCGCGCCTACGGCGCCGAGGTGCTGGCCGCCGAGGTCGTCGCCGCGCGCAAGGACGCGGACGGGTTCACGGTGACACTGGCCGACGGTCGCGAGGCGCGTGCCCGGCGGTTGCTGGTGACGACCGGGCTGACCGACGAACTGCCGGCCGTGGCCGGGCTCGCCGAGCGCTTCGGCCGAGATGTCGTGCACTGCCCGTACTGCCATGGCTGGGAGATCCGCGACGAGCCGGTCGGCGTGCTCGCGACCGGGCCGATGTCGCTGCATCAGGTGCGGCTGTTCCGGCAGTGGACGCCGGACCTGGTGTTCTTCCAGCACACCGGTCCGCGCCCGGACGAGCACGAACTGGAGAACCTGGCCGCGCGGGGGATCACCGTGGTCGAGGGCGAGGTCACGGCGCTGGAGATCACCGACGACGCGCTCGCCGGGGTGCGGCTGGCGGACGGGCGTGTCGTGCCGCGGCGGGCGCTGGTGGTGGCGCCGTACGCGGTGGCACGTGCGGGTTTTCTGGCTGAACTGGGAGTAACGACGGCCGAGCATCCGTCCGGCATGGGCGAATACGTCCCGGCGGACGAGACGGGCCGGACGTCGGTGCCCGGCGTGTGGGCCGCGGGCAACATCACGGACCTGAGCGCGCAGGTGATAAGCGCGGCCGCCGCGGGCACGAAGGTCGCCGCCATGATGAACATGGACCTGGTCGAGGAGGACGAGGCTTGCTCACCCGACGCTGTACGTGTTTACTGATCCGACGGCGTCGCGTGCCGGTGGCGGACCGCGTCAGGCATGGAGGCGCTGGGCTCAAAGGGTTGTTCCATTGACCGTGTTGTTCAATCACACCATCGTCGCCGCGCGCGACAAACAAGAATCAGCGGACTTCTTCACCGGCATCTTCGGCCTGCCCCCGGCGGAACCCGGTGGCTTCTTTCTCGTCGTCCGGCTCGGATCTGGCGTGCTGCTCCAGTTCGCCGAACCGCCGGGCGCGTTCTCGCCGATGCACCTGGCATTCCTCGTCGGCGAGGACGAGTTCGACGGGATCTACGGCCGGATCCGCGAGCGGAATCTCGACCACTGGGCGGATCCGCAGCAGAAACGGCCGCGGGAGTACAACACCAACCACGGCGGTCGTGGCGTGTACTTCTGCGACCCGTCGGGGCACTATCTCGAAGCGCTCACGCGGCCTTACGGCAATTGATGGACTCAGACGCCGGTGGTGCCGTCGATGCGTTCGCGGATGAGGTCGGCGTGCCCGTTGTGCCGGGCGTATTCGGCGATCATGTGAGTGTAGATCCAGCGTAAGGTCACCTGTCCGCCGAGGAACGGACTGGTCTGGTCCAGCTGCCGGCCGGCACAGTTCGCGCGTGCGTGACCGATCTCCGCTTCCCAGGTTTCGCGGGCGGTGGCGAAGGTGACGTCGTCGGAGAGGTCGAACCCGCCGTCGTGGCCGTCGGGGTCGGCGTCGGGGTCGTAGATCGGCGGGGCGTGGTGGCCCACCAGGACACGACCGAACCAGTTCCGTTCGACTTCGGCCATGTGCTGGACCAACCCGAGCAGGGTCAGCGGTGACGGCGGCACGGAGGCGGTGCGCAGCTGTTGTTCGGACAGTCCCTCGCACTTGAGGGCGAGGGTGGCGCGGTAGAAGTCCAGCCAGCTCGTCAGGGTGGTGCGCTCGTCGGCGTGCGGCGGCGGCATCGGACGGTCGATGGTCATGAGCGGGATGATGCCACTGGCAGCCCCGACGCTCGGGACATGCCCTCTTCCGTCATCCGGGCGGCGATCATGGCGCTGGAAAGGCGTGCCGTCCTGCGATGGTTGCCATGGCACGGACGGCGACGACCTGCGGCGTGACGCCGGCCAGGGCGTGCAGGAGGGGGCGGAGCGGGCCACGGGAATGGATCACGCTGCCCAGGATGGCGGAGGTGCGGATGGCTCGCCCGGTGTCACCGCGCCGACGCGCCGCGAACTGGGCGAACGCGGCCGGGAGCGTGTCGGCTTGGGCGATGAGCCGGGCGAGGACGACGGCGTCGATCAGAGCCTGGCAGCCGCCTTGCCCGAGGTGGGGGCGCATGGGATGCGCGGCGTCACCGATGAGCGTGACGGGTCCGGCTGACCAGGTGCGGGCGGCCGGGCGGTCGTGCACATCGTGCCGCAGCAGGTTGCCGGGCTCGGTGGCCTCGATGAGCTCGCCGATCGGCGGATGCCAGTTCGCGTAGATCCGGGACAGGTGTGCGAGTTCGCGTTCCGGTTCACGTCGCTGCCCTTCCGGCGCGTGCTGGGTGGCGAACCAGTAGGTGCGGTGTGGGCCCATGGGCAGGAATCCGAACTCGCCGCCGGGGCCCCAGGTCTGGGACGGCTCGATGCCACGCAGGTTGTGCTCGGCGATGCCGCGCCACGCGGTGTAACCGGCGTAGCGACGGGCCACCCGAGGGTTGAGGTGGCGCGCGGCGACCGAGCCGACGCCGTCCGCCCCCACGACCGCTCGCGCGGCAAGCGAGGACCCGTCCGCCATACCGACGGTGACCTCCGACGTCGACGGTGCGATCTGCTCAACCTTGGTCGCGAAGCGGATGGCACCGGCGTCGACCACGGAGGCAAGGATGGCCAAGAGGTCGGCACGATGAATCGCGACGACCGGTTCCCCGAGTGCTGCTTGCGCCCGCGCCGGGTCGACGTGGCGTAGCCAGCGGCCGTCGGCGCGCCGGATGCCACCGGATATGGCGGCTCCGCCGGCTTCGCGCACCGGCGCGCCGAGGCCGATCTCGTCGAGAGCAGCCAACGCGTTGGGCCATAAGGAGATACCCGCACCGGCCGTGGACAACCGGTCGTGGGCTTCGAGCACCAGCACCGGCGCGCCCCGTCGTTGCAGCGCAGCGGCCAGTGCCAAGCCCGCGATCCCGGCCCCCACGATGACGATTGGTCTCATCGCGTGATCAGCTTTCCCTAAATAGATCCTAAACAACTGGTGGTGTAGCCCGGTTGCGGCCTCAGGGAAAATCCTCCGCCGTAGAGCTACCGCTTCACTGCACGGGAAACGTCACCCCGGTGAGCTCCTCGGAGACGCTCCACAGGCGCTGCTGGGTGGCCTGGTCGTGGGAGCCGGGGCTGGAGGTGACCAGCTTCGGGTAGCCGCGGATCTCGCCGCGGCTGCCGGGGCCGTAGTACTGGCCGCCGGTGACGGCCGGGTCGGTGGCGGCGCGCAGGGTGGGCAGGGCGCCCATCTTGGCCTTCTGGGTGAACAGTGGCGCGAGCCAGGTGATGGGCACACGGAGCGCGGCGGGCGTGTAGCGGGCGAGCTCGGTGTTGGACACGCCGGGATGGGCGGCCACCGCGACCGTGGTGCCGTGCGGTGCGAGCCGGCGCTGCAGTTCGTAGGTGAACATCAGGTTGGCGAGTTTGGACTGGCCGTAGGCGGCGACGCGACTGTACGAGCGCTCCCACTGCAAATCGTCGAAGTGGATGGCGGCCCGGATGCGGTGACCCGTGCTGCTGACCGTCACGACGCGGGAGCCGGGGACGGGCAGGAGCCGGTCCAGCAGCAGGCCGGTCAGGGCGAAGTGGCCGAGGTGGTTGGTGCCGAACTGCAGCTCGAAGCCGTTGGCGGTGGTCTGCCGCGGGGTGTACATCACGCCCGCGTTGTTGATCAGAAGGTCGATGCGCGGGTGGGCTGCGCGCAGGTCGGCCGCCGCGGACCGGATCGAGTCCAGGGAGGTCAGGTCGAGCGCCTGGACGGTGACGTCGCCGGTGATGCGGGCGGCTGCCTGCTTGCCCTTCTCGACGTTGCGGACGGCCAGGACCACCGCCGCCCCGCGCGCGGCGAGCATCCGGGCGGTCTCGAAACCCAGCCCGGTGTTGGCGCCGGTCACGATCGCCACCCGGCCGTGCTGGTCGGGGATGTGCTGCTCGGTCCAGTTGACGCTCATGACGCACTCCTAAGGAACCGTCGGTCTGTTATGAAGACGACGGTAAAAGACCGGCGGTCTTCTGTCAAGGGACCGGCGGTCTTTAAGCTAGGCTGTGGGCGTGACGTTTAAGCGGGCGCGCAGCGAGGAGCAGCGGAAGATCCGCCGCCAGGCGATCCTGGACACCGCAGCGGCGATGCTCGACGAAATGCCCGTGGCCGAGGTGAGCCTCAACGAGCTCAGCCGGCGGGTGGGCCTGGCCAAGTCGAACGTCCTGCGGTATTTCGAGTCGCGCGAGGCGGTGCTGCTCGAACTGCTGGACGCTTTTCTGGAGAGCTGGCTCGCCGAGCTGGCGGACGAGCTGGCCGCGGGCATCGAGGCCGATGCGGCGCCGGAGGTGCGGGCGGGCCAGCTGGCCGAGATCCTCAGCCGGTCGCTGGCGCGCCGGGTGGTGCTGTGCGACCTCTTCGGCGCGCAGGGCGGCGTCCTCGAGCACAACGTCTCGGTCGAGGTGGTCAAGCGGCACAAGCGGGTCTCCCTCGCGCACCTCGCGGCCATGTCCGACCTCGTGCGCCGCCACGTGCCCGAACTCGGCGACGACGCGCAGCTGTTCTGCCTGACGAGCCTGGTCTCGGCGGGCGCCCTGTCGTCCTACGTCCCGCCGCCGCCCAGCGTCCTCGCCGCCTACGCGGACGAGCCCGCTCTTGGCGTGCTCCACCTGGAGCTGCGCGATGCCCTGCGGGTCTCCCTCACCTCGACGCTCCTGGGCGTGCTGCCGCGCGCCTGAACCTTTCCGTGGCGGGTCATCGATGCGCGGGAAAGGTTGTTGCGCCGTGAGAGTGGCCATGGCTGCGGGCGGCAAGGTAGGCGCCGACGGCTGCGGATCCGACACCAGCTCAGTGGTGAACGCCTCCACCTCACCCGGAGCCCACTGCCACGGTTAGAGGCTCGCGAATCGGCGAACCGGCGCAGCGGACCTGCCCCTACCAGCATGCCGACCCAGTTCGGCAGGCCGTTCTCGTTCGATCTTGATGTGAAGCTGGGTGGAGGTCGGGCTTCTCATCGATTTTTGCTTTCTTCTGGGCTCGGAGCTGGTTTCGTGGGCGGCAGTCGTTGGCGGCGGGCTGACAGCTGCCGTAATCAGGCGTCGCGTGGGTGAGTTCCTTGGGGCCAGGTGGTGGTGTGGTCGGCGATGACGTCGTGGAGGTTGGCGTCGCGGAGTTGGGCGTTGGTCAGGTCGGCGCCGATGAGGTTGGTTCCGTGGAGGTTCGCCCCGGTCAGGTCGGCGCCGTGGAGGTTGGCGTGTGTCAGGTTGGTGTTGCGGAGGATGGTGTCGGACAGGGTGGCGTCGATGAGTACGGCGTCGACGAGGCTGGCGCCTTCCAGGTTGGAATGGGCAAACCACGCGTTGGGGATGGTGAGGTTGTCGAGTTCGGCCGAGGACGCCGAGTGCGCCGCCGATGTCGTCGGGGACACCGCCCTGCATAGGTTTTGGTGGAGGCTGTTTGGTGTCGGTGCTGTCGGGTGACCAGGGTGCGCGTTGACGGATGAACGCGGTGAGCAGGGCGTGGGAGTGTCCGCGGAAGCGCTCGTCGACATCGTCGTTGGCTAGTTGTTCCAGTGCGTAGACGCCGGCGTGTCGAAGCGCCACTTGATCGCTGGCGAGCAGTTCGCTTGCCTTGAGGAAGAGGTCCGTGGCGCGGCCTTCGCGGTTGGCGCGGACTTGGTTCACCGTCACGACCGCGCCGAGTGATGCGCCGCCGAGCGCGAGGAATCCAATGAACCCTTGTATCAGGCTGGATCGGACGTCGCTTTGGGCCTTGAGCCGGTCGCCTGTCGTCAGGTCTGATTCATTTCCGACAATCCACGCAGGGCCGAATGCAACGCATGCCGACAGCACACCGAGGACCACCACAGTGGTGACGAGCGTGGTCATGACGATTGCGCGGGTCCGGCGAGTCATGTTTGTGCCTTTCGAGCGGTGTCGGGGCTCGTGGTGGTGGAGTTCGTGGAGGGCGGCGCGGTGTCCTTCGGGGGTGAGGTTGTCGTAGGAGCGGCGTTGGCAGCGGCCCGCGATGACCACCAGCGCACCCGACCACGGCTACGCCGAACGGGCCTTCACCCCGGATGTTGGACACCTGACACACTTGGATCTTGATGGTCCGGGTGGACTGGAGTCCTGCATAGATGGTGATGAAGCACTACCCGCCGGAGTTCAAGGCGGACGCGGTCGCGTTGTACCGGTCCCGTCC
>DASZUO010000317.1:0-2421 GCA_035547575.1 Amycolatopsis sp.
TGGCGGCGGCGCTCCACGTCGCCTGGTCGACACCCAACATGCTGCTGCTCGAAAGCTTTGCCGAGTTCGACGTCGACTGGCGAAACGCGCTGGTGAGCGGATGGAACCCGCTGGAGGGCGGCGAATTCGCCCTGCCGGAAAGGCCGGGGCTCGGCATCGAGCTTGACGCCTCGGCCATTGCCGCCCACCCCTCTCGGCGCCTCGCCTTCCCTTCGCTCTGGGACACGACGTGGCGCGATGAGTTCACCGGCACGGCGACGCTGGCACCACCCCCGCGGCGCACCGCCTGACGGTTCCTCGGTCAGAATAGCCGGACGCGTCAGCTGCGAAAAATCGCGATCAGCACGACCGCGACGACGAGCACGACGATCGCCCCGACATAGCCCAGCACCGCCGGGGACAGGTCGCGCGGGCGCGCGGCGGGCTCGGTGAAAGCGGGCTGCTCCATCCGCAGTTCCTGGGCGGTGGGTGGATGGCCGCCCGCCTCCGCGTCGGTTCCGAGCGGGGCGGCCGCGGGGTCGGCGAAGGCGACCTTGTCGCCCGCCTCTCCGCTGTCGATGGCGGCCCGCTGCTGATCGCTCGTGGGAGCCTGGCTCATCCGTTCCTCCCCCTCTCATCCACCGTCGTTCCGGCCGTTCGGCCGGTCAAATGCCGCCGCCTTCCGAGTCCTTTGTGCGGTCCCCTTCCCTGCCCGGCTTCGAGGGTTCTGGGCGCCGCGGCGACTCCTCCACCTCTTGCGGTTGAGCGGGACCCAGCCCGGCGGGATTCAGCCCCTTGGGATCGGCGTGGGGAGGTGAATCGGCGGTATTCTCTTCGCGCTTCTGGTTCATGGGGCCTCCTGGTGCATGGCCGGCCGGGTCGCGCGTCGCGCAGCCCGTGGCGGGTGGGCGCACCCGCCGCCGAAACTGGGGGCCAACTTGGGTCGCGGCACTTCGTTCCCGCACTCGTCCCGGCAGGCCCCGCCGTGTTCGGTCCCATCAGCGCCAGACTTCGAGGATCTCTTCGACGGCTGCCGTCTCGACCTGCATGCCGTAGCGGCTGCCGTAAATCTCGAGCATGGCGTCGTGGGTTGTATCGGCGGAGGAGCAAAGCGCGTCCGTCGCAATCACCACGCGATAGCCGAAGTCGATCGCGCCCAGGACCGTCGCGAGCACGCAGACCTCGGTTTCCCCGCCGCTGATGACGAGCGTGTCGATGGCTGCCCGCTGCAGGTCGGTGTGGAGCGATGTGCTGAGCCAGGGACTATAGACCGGCTTGTCGACGAGCCTGGCCGGCGGCGCGAAGCGGGCCAGGGCCGGCACGAGGTCGACCATTCCCTCCTTGAGGTTGGCGCGGGTCATATTCGCCCACCGCTCGTAGTATCGCCGCCAGGTGCCCACGCCTTTTCCGGGCTCGGCCGCGGGGATAAACCGGCTGAAGATGGTGCGCTCCGGGCGTGGCTCGACGAGCCGCACCACCTCGGGCAAAACCCGTTCCATCCAGGGCGTCTGCCATTCGGTGGGCTCGGCAAACAGTCGCTGCATGTCCACGCAGACGTGCACCGCGTTGTCGCCCAACGCCCCGAAGCGGATCATCCGGTCACCCCTTTCATCAACCCCGCCGGCCACAACAGCGAACCCGAAACGGTCGTGATCGTTCCGGCTCCCAGGCCCGGAACAAAGCCCGGCCATCTAGGTTCTGCGACACAGCCACGGCACCACAGCGAAGGATTTGGCGATGCGAGCCCTTACCTGGCACGGCACGGAAGACGTGCGCGTCGAAAACGTTCCCGACCCCCGGATTCTTCACGAGCGCGACGCGATCATCAAAGTGACGTCCTGCGCGATCTGCGGCTCGGATCTGCACCTCTACGACGGCTTCATGCCCGGCATGGAGAAGGGAGACATACTGGGCCACGAGACCATGGGAGAAGTGGTCGAGGTCGGCCCCGGCAACCAGAAACTCAAGGTCGGCGACCGGGTGGTCGTGCCGTTCAACATCGCCTGCGGCGAGTGCTACTTCTGCAAGAAGGGGCTGTGGTCGCTGTGTGACCGCAGCAACCCGGGCGCGGACCTCGCCCGCAAGATGATGGGCCACGCGCCGGCCGGTCTCTTCGGCTACTCGCACCTGACGGGCGGTTATCCGGGCGGCCAGGCTGAATACCTGCGGGTCCCCTATGCCGATGTGGGGCCGATCGTGGTGCCCGACGGTCTCGACGACGAGCACGTGCTGTTCCTGTCCGACATCCTGCCGACCGGCTACATGGCGGCCGAAAACGCCGAAATCGAACCCGGCGATACCGTCGCCGTCTGGGGCTGCGGTCCGGTGGGCCAGATGTGCATCCAGAGCGCGTGGCTGCTCGGGGCGGGACGGGTCATCGCCATCGACAATGTGCCGGAGCGGCTCGAACTGGCGCGCACCAAAGGCAAGGCCGAGGTCATC
>DASZUO010000318.1:0-1558 GCA_035547575.1 Amycolatopsis sp.
TGACCAAGCACCGGGCTTCCGACGCCGCCGATCTCGCGGCGCTGGCCGCCGCGGGGTCGGCCGACCGGGGCGTCGACGCCGCGTGCGAGCGGGCCCGCGCGGTCACGACTCGGATGGCAGTCCGGCTGGTGAGCTGTCGGCTCGATGGGTGGGACGCGCTCGTCGAGGTCGCGGCCGCGGTGCCCGGCGGGCTCGGCGACGCGTCGGCCCATGCCCGGGCGGGACCGGTGCCGCGGTGACCGGTGGGCCAAACCGGTGGAGCACCGCACATACCGGACGGACGGTCGCCCAGGCGCGGCGAACGGTCGCGACGAGGGCCGCCGGCGACGCCTGGCCGGTCCACGAATCCTGAAATGACAAGGAAAACCCGGGTGGACCATCACGATCGGGCGACGCGCGCGCCCGCCGTCCGTCGTCGCACGGTGATCGACAACACGTCTTCGCCCGGACGGTGCCGCGGAGTGCGCTCGTCGTTCCGTAACGGCCGGTTGTCGCGTAACCACTACCAGCACTATGCAAATTGCCGTTGAGTGAAATCGGAAAGCCACCGCGGGGCGGTGGAACAAGGCAGGAAGAGTTGAGGATGTTGGACACGGATTGGTCGGACAGCTGGCGGGGCGCGTTTCGCATCGAGTTGCGTGCCGAGGCCATTGGTCTCGCGTGGCACGGTTGGCCGGTGCTGCCCGGCACCTTTCCAGCGACGGACTCGGGCGGCGGCTCGTGGTCTGGACCGGTTCCGGTGCATGACGACTGGACCGACCGGCTTGGCGCCCACCCGAACGAGGTGGCCGAGTGGTGGACCAGTGAGCGTCCGTACAGCCTCCTCGTCGCCACCGGCAAGGTCGTTGACGCCGTGGAGGTCGACATCGAACTCGGCAAGCGTGCCGCTCGCCTGCTTCGCGCGACGGGCCACCCCGCGCCGATCGTCGCGACGCCGGACGGCCGGTGGCTGTTCCTGACCACGGTTGCGGACAGCCTTCCCGAGCGGCTCGCCACCGACGCGGATGTGCGCTGGCACGGCCACGGCAGCTGGGTTCCGCTGCCGCCCACGCCGTTCCAGCACGGTGTCGTGCACTGGCGGGTCAAGCCCGATGTGTGGGGGTGGCAGCTTCCTGAGGCCGCCGCCGTGCACGCGGTCCTCGCCCGTGCGCTGGACCAGTCCGCCAGCGCGGCCGAGGCGAGTCAGCAACTCGTCGCGGCCGCGTCCGCCGCGGCCTGAGCAACAACGTGGTCGTGCCGGCCGCCGTGGAGACGCACCGCCCCGAGCACGGTATCCAGCACGGCCACAGCCCCCGCCTTGTCCAGTGGATCGTTACCGTTCCCGCATTTCGGTGACTGCACACAGGACGGGCAGCCCGCCGGGCACTCGCAGGAGACGATGGCCTCCCGCGTAGCGGCCAGCCATGGGACCAGAGCGGCAAAACCGCGATCGGCGAATCCCGCGCCTCCGGGATGGCCATCATGCACGAACACCGTCGCCTCCCCGGTGTCAGCGTGCAGTGCGGTCGACACCCCGCCAATGTCCCAGCGGTCGCACGTAGCGAACAGCGGTAGCAGG
>DASZUO010000319.1:0-20410 GCA_035547575.1 Amycolatopsis sp.
CAGGTGCAGGGCGAAGTTCTCCCCGTTGGGCAGCACGACCGTATGACCGGCGTTGTTGCCGCCCTGGTAACGGACGACCCACTGGACACGGTCGCCGAGCAGGTCGGTGGCCTTGCCCTTGCCCTCGTCGCCCCACTGGGCACCGATCAGCACGATGGCCGGCATGTGACACTCCAGGTATTCGGCGTTGTTGGACAGCCGGTGCATGAGCGTAACGGAGGGCCGCTGGGTGCGGGGACAGGTGTTGGTGTGCGGAGGGTCGGGCGCGGTCCTGCCGGAGGTGGATGACCTGCCCGTTCAGCACGTCGGCGAGCGGCCGGGCAAGGCGGAGGTGGACTCCCTGCTCGACGCCGATCCGCTCGTCGTCGCGGGCACCGACGCGGATCTCGCCGCGGTCGTGGTTCGCTTGCTGCGTAAGGAAAAGCTCGCCACCACCCGGGTGGGTTTCGTGCCGCTGGACCCGCGGTCGGAGGTGGCCGCGCTGTGGGGTCTGCCTGCCGACCCGGCGCGTGCGCTCGCGGTCGCGTTGGGCGGGGAGGCGGACCCGGTGCCGGTCATCCGCGACGACACCGGCGGCGTGTTGGTGGGCAGAGGCACATTCGGCGCGATCCGCGGGGTTGCGTACTGCGACGACCAGCTCGCTCTGCGTGGCCCAGCTCGCTCGATCGAGGTATCACCCGATGCGGAGGGCGGGCCGGGGCTTGTCGTCCGCGTGCTGCGCGGGCTGGTGTTCAAGCGGCCGCTGACGGTGTCCGGTCGCGCGTTCCAGCTCGGGTGCGTGCCAACTCGTCCGACCAGCGACGGCGTGCCCTATCCGCGCGCGGTGACCCGGTGGACGTGGTACCGGCACACGGAGGACCTGCGGCTGATCCGCGGGCTCGGCTGACCAGGCGTCATCACGGAACGTTAACCTACTGTCGTCGGTAAATCACCCACTGGTATTGCCTCCGTCCATCTGGGAGCGCCAGGGTCGATTCATGCGTGGATCTCGATCGCTGACCGTCCTGACCGCCGCCGTCGTCGTCACCGCGGGCCTTGTCGGTACCGCCGCCGCCACCCCGCCGGGAATCCCGTCCGAATCGACCGCCCGCACCGAACTCGCCGCGCTGACCGTCAAGGCCGACGGCAGCCTCACCGGCTACTCCCGCGACAAGTTCCCGCACTGGATCGACCAGGGCGACTCGTGCAACACCCGTGAGGTCGTGCTCAAGCGCGACGGCACGAACGTCAAGACCGGTTCCGACTGCTACCCCACCTCGGGCACCTGGGTTAGCCCGTACGACGGGGCGACGTGGACCGACCCGGCCGACGTCGACATCGACCACGTCGTGCCGCTGGCCGACGCGTGGCGTACCGGCGCCTCGTTGTGGACGCAGGCGCAGCGGCAGGCCTACGCCAACGATCTGTCCGATCCGCAACTGATCGCCGTGACCGACAACGTGAACCAGTCGAAGGGCGACGACTCGCCCGACGTGTGGAAGCCGCCGTCGACCGGTTACTGGTGCACCTACGCGGAAATGTGGATCGCCGTGAAGTACAGGTGGAAGCTCACCATCCACAGCACGGAAAAGACCGCGCTGACGGACATGCTCGACCGGTGCTGAGGCCTCTCAAGATGTGAGAACTCCGTCCACTCTCTGAATTCATGCCTACCGTGATCTCGTGTCCCCACGCCTGATCACGAAAGTCCTGCCGGTCGCCGCGGTGGCGGTGCTCGCGGCCGCGTGCTCGTCCGATGCTTCGACGGGCGCCGACGCGGGCCCGCCACATCCCGGTGGCACACTGACGATCGCCGTCGGCTCCAACCCGGACTGCGTTGACCCGCAACAAGCGGCGACAAACGCGTCTCTCAACGTGGGCCGTCAGCTGGTGGATTCGCTGACCGACCAGGACCCGGCGACGGGCGAGATCAAGCCGTGGCTCGCGCAATCCTGGGAAAGCAACGCCGATTCCACGAGCTTCACCTTTCATCTCCGCCAGGGCGCGACGTTCTCCGACGGCACGCCGGTGGACGCGAACGCGGTCAAGACCAGCTTCGACGGCATCAAGGCACTCGGCGTCAAGGCCCAGGTGGGCTCGGGATACGTGGCCGCGTACAAGGGCACCACGGTGCTCGACGCGCAGACCGTGCGGATCGATTTCACCGCGCCCAGCGCACAGTTCCTGCAGGCCAGCTCGACGATGTCGCTCGGCGTGCTCGCGCCGGCCGCCTACCAGAAGTCGGCGGACCAGCGCTGCCAGGGCGACGGGCTGATCGGCTCCGGCCCCTTTGTTTTCACCAGTTTCAAGCAGAACGCCGACATCGTCATCAGCAAGCGCAAGGGCTACAACTGGGGTTCCTCGCTGTGGAAGCACCAGGGCGAGGCGTACCTGGACCAGGTCGACTACAAGATCGTGCCCGAACCGGGTGTGCGCACCGGCAGCCTGCTGTCCGGTCAGCTCGACGCGACCACCGAGGTGCAGCCGGTCGACGAGGCGCAGTTCCAGGGCAACGGTTTCAGTGAGAACACCCGCCCCAACCCGGGAATCGTGTTCAACCTGCAGGCGAACGTCACACGGGGTGTGCTGACCGACGAGAAGGTGCGGCAGGCGGTCAGCAAGGGCGTGAACCGGCAGGAAGTCGTGGACACCGTGCTGAGCAAGAACTACAAGCCCGCGACGAGCATCCTCGCCTCCACAACTCCGCTCTACGCCGACCTTTCCGCCCAGCTGGCCTACGACCCGGCGGGCGCCGCGGCGCTGCTCGACGCCGACGGCTGGGTGCCGGGGCCCGACGGAATCCGCGTGAAGGACGGGCAGCGGCTGACCGCGAAGGCGATCTTCGCGACCGTCTTCAACCAGAGTCAGAGCGTGCTCGAACTGGTCCAGCAGCAGCTCCGCAAGATCGGTTTCGACCTGCAGCTGGAGTTGCACACGACCGCCGAGACGCTACAGATCCAGCAGAGCGGCAACTACGACTTCCTGTTCTACAACCTGACCAGGTCCGACCCGGACATCCTGCGCGGTAGCTTCTCCACCAAGGCCGGCAACCGCAGCAAGCTGCAGCCGGGCAACCCGCTCGACGCGCAACTCGACGCCGAGGCGTCCACTGTGGACAAGGCGGTGCGGGAACCCGCGGCGCAGCAGGCACAGCGGATCATCGTGGACCAGGCGTACGCGATCCCGTTGTTCGAGCTGACGCAGGTCGTCGCGCAGGGCGAGAAGGCGCACGCGGTGAACTTCGAGGCGTCGTCGCGGCTGCAGCTGTACGACACGTGGGTGTCATGAGGTCGTATCTGCTCAAACGGGTGTTGCAGGCGGTCGTGGTCCTGTGGGCGGCGTTCACGCTGTCCTTCGTGATCCTGTACCTGCTGCCGGGCGACGCCGTACTCGCCAAGATCGGTGGCGGGGACGCGGCGTTCAGCCTCACGCCGGAGCAGTTGGCGCAGGCACGCGCCAGCTACGGCCTCGACGACCCGTGGCCCGTGCAGTACGGGAAGCGCTTACTCGCCGCGCTGCACGGGGATTTCGGTCGCTCGGTGCAGACCGGGGACAGCGCGACCCACCAGGTGCTGACGGCGCTCCCGCCGACGATCGCCATCGCCGCACTCGGGCTGCTGCTCGCGGTGATCCTCGGGGGTGGCGCGGCGTTGCTCGGCACCTTCACGCGCCGGCGCTGGCTGGGCACTTTCCTGCTGTCGCTGCCGTCGCTGGGCATCTCGCTGCCGGTGTTCTGGGTCGGGCTGGTGCTGGTGCAGATCTTCTCGTTCCAGCTGCACCTGCTGCCCGCGCTGGGCAACAAGGGCTTCCAGTCGCTGATCCTGCCCGCGATCACGCTCGCGCTGCCCACCGGCGCGGTGCTCGGCCAGGTACTGGCGAAGAGCCTGCGCACCCAGCTGGCCGAGCCCTACACCGAAATCGCCTACGCGAAGGGTGCGAGCCGGATGCGGGTCCACTTCGGACACGCGTTGCGCAACGCCGCGATGCCCACGCTGACGTTGAGCGGTGTGCTGGCCGGCCAGTTGCTCGCGGGCTCGGTCGTGACCGAGACGGTGTTCTCGCGGGACGGCGTGGGCCGGATCACGGCCGCGGCGGTCAACGGCCAGGACATCCCGGTCGTGCAGGCCGTGATCGTGCTCGCCGCGTTCTTCTTCGTGGCGATCAACCTGTTCGTGGACCTGCTCTACCCGCTGCTCGACCCGAGGGTGCGCCATGGCTGACACGCTCACGCTCGGCACCACCCGCTTCCTCGTCCGCAGGCCGGCGCTGGTGCTGTCGGCACTGGTGCTCGTGCTCGTCGTGGCGTGGGCGGTCGCGCCGAAGCTGTTCACCAGCTACGACCCGCTCGCCGGCGTGCCGCGGGAGAAACTGCGCGGGCCCTCGGCGGCGCATCTGTTCGGCACCGACGAGACCGGCCGCGACGTGTTCGCGCGCGTCGTGCACGGCGCCGCGCTTTCGTTGCGTGCCACCGTCATCGCGGTGTTGATCGCACTGATCGTCGGGTCGCTGATCGGGCTGGTCGCCGGGTCGCGCGGCGGCTGGCTGGACTCGGTGATCATGCGCTCGGTGGACGTGCTGCTCGCGGTCCCGTCGATCCTGCTTTCGCTCGCGCTGGTCACCGCGCTGGGCTTCGGCACGACCAAGGTCGCGATCGCCGTCGGCGTGGCGAATGTCGCGTATTTCGCCCGGCTGATGCGGGCCGAGGTGCTGCGGGTGCGCACCGCGGTCTACGTGGAGGCGGCGCGCGGCAACGGGGTCCGCTGGTTCGGCGTGCTGTGGCGGCACGTGCTGCCGAACGCGCTCGGCCCGGTGGTCGCGCTCGCGGTGCTGACGTTCGGGACCGCGGTGCTGGAGATCTCGGCGCTGAGCTTCCTCGGGTTCGGTGCGACGCCGCCGACACCGGAGTGGGGTTCGCTGGTCGCCGGTGGCCGCGCCTACCTGGCGAGCGCGTGGTGGATGACGACGCTGCCCGGCCTGGTGATCGCCGCCGTGGTGCTGTCGACGAACCGGGTTTCCCGCGCGCTGGAAGGAGAACGGCATGAGTGACAAGCGCGAAGCCGCTGATGCTGTTCGACCGTGTGCGGGTGTCCCGCATGGCACGGAGAACGGCATGAGTGACCTGCTGGTCATCAGGGACCTGAAAGTGTCGTACCGGTCCGTTCCGGCCGTTCGCGGCATCGACCTTACCGTCCAAGCGGGACAGATCACGGCCGTCGTCGGCGAGTCGGGTTCGGGCAAGAGCACCACCGCGCACGCGGCGATCGGGCTGCTGCCGCGCGGCGGCCGGATCGACGGCGGATCCATCACGTACGCCGGGCGCGAGCTGACCACGCTGTCCGAACGCGTCTGGCGTTCGGTGCGGGGCAAGGAAATCGCGCTGATCCCGCAGGACCCGACCGTGTCGCTGAACCCCGTGCAGCGGATCGGCAAGCAGGTCGCCGAGGTGCTGATCATCCACGGCCTCGCGGACAAGCGCAGCGCGCCGGGCAAGGCCGTAGACCTGCTGCACCGCGCCGGGATCGACGAGCCCGAGCGCCGCGCTGCCCAGTACCCAAACGAGCTCTCGGGCGGCCTGCGGCAGCGGGTGCTCATCGCCGCCGCGCTGGCCGGCCGGCCCAGGTTGATCATCGCCGACGAGCCGACGAGCGCGCTCGACGTGACCGTGCAGCGGCAGATCCTCGACCACATCGAGGAACTCGCGGCCGAGTCGGGTACCGCGGTGCTGCTCATCACACACGACCTCGGGGTCGCCGCGGACCGCGCGCAGCGGATCGCCGTGATGTCCGAGGGGCGTGTGGTCGAGGAGGGCCCGAGCGGGCAGCTTCTCGCCGCACCGTCGCAGGACTACACCCGGCGACTGCTCGCCGCGGCGCCCAGCCTGTCGGACACACCGTTGCGAGAACGTCGGCACGGCGGTGAGCCGCTGATCTCGGCACGCGGCCTGACCAAGGACTTCGGTGACCGCCGCGCGGTGGACGACGTCAGCTTCGACATCGCACGCGGCCGGACGCTCGCGCTGGTCGGCGAATCCGGTTCGGGCAAGACCACGACCGCGCGAATGCTGCTGCGGCTGGAAAAGGCCACCGCGGGCTCCGTATCGTTCGACGGGGCGGAGATCGGCGGGCTGCGCGGCGAGGACCTGCGGCGGCTGCGGCGGCGGATGCAGTTGGTGTACCAGAACCCCTACGCGTCGCTGAATCCGAAGCTGACCGTGGCGCAGATCGTCTCCGAGCCGTTGCGTGCGTTCGGCATTCGCGAGAAACGCGCCGCCGGCCTGCTCGATCAGGTCGCGCTGCCGTCGGCCATGCTCGGGCGCAAGCCCGCCGAACTGTCCGGCGGCCAGCGCCAGCGGGTGGCGATCGCGCGGGCGCTGGCGCTGCGCCCGGAGTTCGTGGTGTGCGACGAGCCCGTGTCGGCGCTCGACGTCTCCGTGCAAGCACAGATCCTGGAACTGCTGGTCGGCCTGCAGCAGGAACTGGGGCTGACGTACCTGTTCATCTCGCACGACCTGGCCGTCGTGCGGCTGGTGGCCGACCAGGTCGGCGTGATGCGCGCCGGGCGGCTCGTCGAGTTCGGGCCCGCCGACGACGTGCTGCGCAACCCGCGCGAGGAGTACACGCGGGAACTGCTGGCTGCGATTCCCGGTCAGGTCGCGGAGGAAGCCGCCTGAGTCAGCGTCCGCAGGATTTCCCTTGCCACGGCGTCGTTCTGCCGGAACGGCAGTGCGTTCACGCGCGGGCGGGTGAACGCCGCCGAGCGGACACTCGTGTGCGGGCCGAGCGCGAACCGCCGCGGGTGCGCCGTTCCGTCGGCGGTGACCAGCCTGCCGTCCGAGGCTCGCGTGTGGATCCGCCCGGACGGCGCGACACCCCGCACGACCTCCTCGGCCAGATCGCCCGACTCGTGCAGGTACCGCACCAGCCCGTCCGACGCGCGGGACACGGTCGCGTCCGGCAGCCGGGCCTCGATCAGCGTGCGCGTCTCGATCTCGCCGGTGAAGCTGGCGCTGCTGCCGACGAACAGCCCGCGTTCCAGCGCCACCCGCATGTCGGCGCCAAGGAACGAGACGATCCCGGCTTCGTGCAGCGCGAGCAGTTCCCGCAGTCGGCGCGGCGGCGGCCCGCTGGCGAAGTAGCTGAAGAACCCGTGCCACCATCCGTCCACATCGGACACCTGGGAGGCGGGGTCGAGGTGCCCGCTGGCGACCAGGCCCGGCATCTGGCCGAACACCGAAAGCATCGCCGTGAACGCGCCGAGGTCGGCGGAGAAGGTGGCGTCGGCGCGCCGGGCGAGGTCCGCTTCGATGTACTCGCGCACGTGCTTCGCGAACTGTTCGCGCGTGTCGAAGTGCTCGCCCGCGAGCGGCCGGTCCAGGCGGCGCAGGTCGAGCCGGTCCTCCTCCGCGGGCACCGTGTCCTCGATCAGCGCGCGCATTTCGGCGCTGTCCCAGCGAAACTCGGCGAACCGCGTCTCGAACTCGGCGAAGCCGCAGCGGACCCGGTCCGGGTGCCCGGTGAACAACTCCGAGTAGTACCCCCAGGCCAGTTCCTTCGCGATGAGCGGCCACACGTCCGCGGTGAACTCCGCGCGCTCGGGCAGCGCCTCGAACGCGTCCGGGGCGAAGAACCGCGGCAGCCGCAACTTCTCGCCCTGCAACCGGTAACCCGGCTTGGCGTGGTACGGCACCCCGCGCCGCGAGCCGACGTGCAGGATCGGCTCCCGGCCGCTGGCGTGGTACACCAACCCCTCCGGGTGCTCGGTGAAGCGCCCGCCGCGCCCTTCCGTGAGCAGCAGCATCAGATCCACGAACGCGAGCCCGAACCCGCGCACCAGCACGTCCTCACCCGGGGCCAGGTTGGTGTAGTCGACGTCGGCCGTGTATCCGGCCGGGTAGTACGCCAGATCGTGGCGCTCGGCGTAGGCGCCGATCTCGGCCGCGGCGGGGTCCGGCAGGGCGTCGAGATGGCCGACTGTCAGCAGCACGGCGTCCGCGTCGAGCACCTCGCCGTTCTCCAGCCGGACCCGCTCGCCCTCGATTCTCGTGGCGCGTGTCCGGTGTTCGACGACCTCGATTCCGGCGGGCAGACCACGCAGGACCTCGCGGTAGACCCAGTCCAGATAGGCGCTGGCCAGCCGCCGCGTCGGGAACCACCGGCTGTCCATGACGTCCAGTTCGGGCGCAAGGCCGGGGGCGATCTCGGCGTCCAGGTCGCCCGCGCGCACCCGGTCGGCCCATTCCCACAGCGACGGTCCGGGGCGGACCGGCCCCTCGATGCGGACCGTGTCGTCGGTGAACATCGTGACGTCCTCGGCCATCGAGTTCATCCGCAGCAGCGGCGACTGGTCGTAACGCCAGATCCGGCCCGCTCCCGCCGGGAACGGGTCGATCAGGTGCGCCACCAGACGGCGGTCGCCGAGCAGTTCCGGTGCGTTCGCCGAGATCCGTTCCAGCACGCCGACGCCACGCGGGCCGGCACCCACGATCGCCAGCTGGAAAGGGGGCATACCTCGAAACTACGGCGATCTTCCCTGCGAGGTAACGGTGTCCGCGATGTGGACGCTAGCTGGCCCAGGGTGAGATGGAGCGCACCGGGAAGGACAGCAGGACCTCCTCGTCGCCCGGACTGGGCGCGCCGCGGCCCGAAGCGTCGAGCTGCTCCTCCTTCCGGTGAATCGCACGGGTGGCTTCCACCGGGTCGCCGTCCAAATAGAGCAACCTCAAACGCAGGGAGTCCTTCTCGAACTCGGGCACGTCCGGCGCCCATGGCTTGGCCACCGCACTGGACAGGCTGAAGGTCCACGCACCGGCGACACCGGCCACTTCGAGCAGGTCGGGAATGCGCACCCGGTCGTACCAGGTGTACTGGTCGTGTGTGCCCGGACCGTAGACGTCGGCGAACCGGCTCAGTGTCACGTGCAGGCCGCGATTGGGCCGGAACGGCAGGACGTCCGGTGCGACGAGAATGCGGGGCGCGACGTAACCCTTCACGGGCGTGTAGAAGCCGCGCAGTGGCCGTTCCACGCCAGGTAGCTGGGGGCCACGACCCCACCGGACCGATTCCTCGGCCAGCTTGTTCCACGCCGCGAGGCTCTCCTCATAGGGCGGCCGGAACCAGTACATGGCGACGTAGTCGATGTCGCTGAACATCGGATCGAGAGACGTGCCGACCGCCTTGCAGTCCGCGCTCTGCTTCCACCGGTCACCCCAGGCGACGCCGGGAAGCGCGAGGTTCTCGGGCCGATGATCCAGGAAGTGCCAAGCGTTGTACTCGTCGTCGACGGTGGGGTCGGTCAACCGTACGAACGTGAAGAATGCCTGGTCTGAGAACATCGCCACCTCGGTATTTATAGTATCCTCTTTTTTGGGAAAACTAGCATGCCGCCGTGGATGGGAGACCGGGAACTTGCCAACCATCGGCTTGGATCTGACGCAGTTCCACGGGCTCTTCGACGCCGACCCGGTGGGGATGATCACGGCCGCACGGGTGGCCGACGAACACGGCATCGGCGAGGTGCATGTCGGCGACCATGTCGCGATCAGCCGCGGTGCGGTCGAGAACCGGGCAGCCTACCCCTGGCCGTACGAGTACCCGTGGTTCGAGCCGCTGACGGCCCTGAGTGCGATCGCCGCGCAGACCCAGCGAGTGAGATTGGTCACGAGTGTTCTCATCGCGCCGCTGCGGCCGGCCGTCTTCCTCGCCAAGCAGGCGGCGACGCTCGACGTGATCTCCGGCGGCCGGGCCGAACTCGGTCTCGGAATCGGCTGGCAGGCCGAGGAGTTCGCCGCGTCCGGCATTCCGTTCACGGGTCGTCGGCGACTGATCGAGGAACAGATCGCCGCGTGCCGAGAGCTGTGGACGAACGCTCCGGCCAGCTTCGACGGCCGGCGTGTCCGATTCCGGGACCTGTACTCGTTGCCCCTTCCGCCCCAGGGGCCGGGGCTACCGATCCTGCTCGGTGGCGGACCGACCGAGACCAACTTCCGGCTCATCGCACATCTCGCGTCCGGCTGGCTGGCGCAGGCCGTTCCGCCGGGCGAATTCGCCCTCTCGACGCGCACGTTGCGCGAGACATGGGACCGCGCCGGCCGGAGCACACCGTGCAAGATCACGCTGAAGATGGCGCTGCCCACGGTGGAATCCGTCGCGGATCAGATCGCACTGGCCCGCGACTACTTTGCCGCCGGTGCCGACACCGTCGTCGTCCGCGCGCCGCCGACCTGCCGTACCGCGTCGGACCTGGTGCCATTCATCGACAAGGTGGCTACGCTCTCCACGACATGATCAAGGCGCGTCGCGGACGGCAGGAGCGCGTATGAGTCGGCGATTGACGGCGGTGTTGGCGTCGGTCATCGGGCTGGTGTCATTGGCGATCGCGGCGCCACCTGCGCAAGCCGCGGCACCGGCGGTAAGCAACGGGGACATCATCAGGCACCAGCCCAGCCGGTTCTACCTCGACCCGGTCAGGCTCGTGCCCGCGCCCGCGAGCGTGCAGTGGATCATGTACCGCAGCACCGACACCCACGGCGACCCGGTGGCCGTCACGGGCACCGTGCTCACCCCGACGGCGCCGTGGACCGGGCCGGGACAGCGGCCCATCATCAGCTACGCCGCCGGCACACAGGGCCTCGGCGACCAGTGTGCCCCGTCGAAGGCGCTGGCCGCGGGCAACGAGTACGAAGGCCCGTTCATCTCCGGCCTGCTCGCGCGCGGGTACGGCGTCGTCATGACCGACTACGAGGGCCTCGGCACGCCGGGCGTGCACACCTACGTCAACCGCAAGGCGGAGGCCTACGCCGTGCTGGACGCGATCCGCGCGGCGCAACGGCTTCCCGAGGCGAACCTGCCCGGCGACGGCCCGGTCGCCATCGCCGGCTACTCGCAGGGCGGCGGGGCCTCCGCGGCCGCCGCCGAACTGCAGGCCACCTACGCGCCGGAACTGAAGCTCAAGGGCGCCTACGCGGGCGCGCCGCCCGCGGACCTCGCCCCGGTCGCCGCCAACCTCGACGGGCACTACGCCGTCGGTTTCCTGATGTTCGCGGTCGCGTCGATGAACTACGCCTACCCCGACCTCGACATCGCGGGCGTGCTCAACGAGAAGGGCAAGGCGCTGCAGACCGAGGTCGAGCAAGAGTGCACAGCCGACGCGATCCTCAAGCACGCGTTCACCCGCACCGCCGACCTGACCGTGGACGGCCGGCCGATCACGGCCTACCTCGGCGAGCAGCCGTACGCCTCCGTCGTCGCCGAGCAGCGCATCGGCACCATCGCGCCGAAGGCACCCGTGCTGGTGGTGCACAGTGCGCTGGACGACATCGTCCCGTTCGACCAGGGCAGGCAGATGGCGCGCGACTGGTGCGCGAAGGGCGCGACGGTCCAGTTCGACTCCCTCGCCGTGCCGACCCACGTGGGTGGCGCCGTGGCCGCCTACCCGCTGGCGTTCCAGTGGCTCGACAGCCGGCTCCACGGCGCCACCGCGCCCGACAACTGCGGGGCGTTCTAGCCGGCTACTTCAAGCCGGTGGCCTCGGCGGCGGCCGGGTCCGAGTCGGCCAGGAAGGTGCGGCAGCGCTCGTACTCCTCGGTCTCGCCGATGCGGCCCGCGGCCTTGCCCAGCACCGCGAGCGCACGCAGGAAGCCCTGGTTCGGCCGGTGGTCCCATGGCACCGGGCCGAAGCCCTTCCAGCCGCTGCGCCGCAACTGGTCCAGGCCGCGGTGGTAGCCGGTGCGCGCGTATGCGTAGGCGGCGACGATCTCGTTCGCCGCCAGCGCGCGCTCGGCCAGGGCGGCCCAGGCCTCGCTGAAGTCCGGGTGCTCCGCGGCGACCTCGGCTGGGTCGGTACCGGCGTCCAGCGCGGCCTGGGCGTCCGCGCGGTCGGGAAGGCGGGTCGGTTCGGGTCCGAGCAGGTTGGTCATGCCGTCATCCTGCATCGTCACAGGAACAGGCTGGTGAGCACCCCACTGCCGAGCAGGACGAGGGCGGCGACCACAACCGCGGCGACGAGTCGTTTCGGCATCATGGCCGGGAAGAATGCCGTCCACCCGGCCGTGAGAGCAAATTTGTCACACGGCCGGGTGACAGCGCGCGTCAGAGCTTGTGCCCCGCCGACTTGAGCGACTGAGCGGCTTCGACGACCCGCGCGGCCATCGAGGTCTCCGCCTTCTTCAGGTAGCTACGCGGGTCGTAGGCCTTCTTGTTGCCGACCTCGCCGTCGACCTTGAGCACCCCGTCGTAGTTGGTGAAGAAGTGGCCGGCGATCGGCCGCGAGAACGCGTACTGCGTGTCGGTGTCGACGTTCATCTTGACCACGCCGTACGACACCGCCTCGTGGATCTCCTCCAGCAGCGAGCCGGACCCGCCGTGGAACACGAGTTCGAACGGCTTGGACCCGGCGGCGAGGCCGAGTTTCTCCGTCGCGACCTCCTGGCCGCGCTTGAGGATCTCCGGGCGCAGCTTGACGTTGCCCGGCTTGTACACGCCGTGCACGTTGCCGAACGTGGCCGCCAGCAGGTAGCGGCCCTTCTCGCCGGCGCCGAGGGCCTCGAGCGTCTTCAGGTAGTCGCCCTCGGAGGTGTACAGCTTCTCGTTGATGTCGTTGGCGACGCCGTCCTCCTCGCCGCCGACGACGCCGATCTCGACCTCGAGAATGATCTTCGCCGCGGCGGCCTTGTCGAGCAGGTCGGCCGCGATCTTGAGGTTCTCGTCCAGGTCGATCGCCGAGCCGTCCCACATGTGCGACTGGAACAGCGGGTTCTGGCCCTTGTTCACGCGCTCCTGCGAGATGGCGATCAGCGGGTTGACGAAGCCGTCCAGCTTGTCCTTCGGGCAGTGGTCGGTGTGCAGCGCCACGTTGACCGGGTATTTCGCGGCGACGACGTGCGCGAACTCGGCGAGTGCGGTCGCCCCGACGACCATGTCCTTGACCCCGGTGCCGGAGGCGAACTCGGCACCGCCGGTGGAGACCTGGATGATCCCGTCACTCTCCGCGTCGGCGAAACCGCGGAGGGCGGCGTTGAGGGTTTCCGACGAGGTCACGTTGATGGCCGGGTAGGCGAACTCGCCCCCCTTGGCCCTGTCCAGCATCTCGGCATAGACCTCGGGTGTGGCGATGGGCATCTCTGGTCCTCCTAGCAGGTTCGCCGGTGTTGCCCGAATCGTACGAGGTGAAGCGCCGGGCCACTATGAGAGCAGGACCTGCGCCACAGCCCGGTACGCGGGCAGGGGGTCGCGGCTGAGTGCCTGGATGCACACGTGGTCGGCACCCGCGTCCAGGTGCGCGGTCACGCCGGCGGCGATCGTCTCGGCATCCCCGTGCAGGACGAGCGCGTCGATCAGGGCGTCGCTGCCACCGTTGGCGATGTCCTCGTCGGTCCAGCCGAGCCGCTTGAGGTTGCTCACGTAGTTGCGCAGGTGCAGGTACGGGTTCTCCACGCTCCGGCGGCCGATCCGGCGCGCCTCCTCCGGGTCGGTGCTGAGCACGACCTTGTGCTCGGGCGCGAGCAGCACGCCGTCGCCGAGGATCTCGCGCGCCCGGCGGGTGTGCTCGGGCGTGGTCAGGTACGGGTGCGCGCCCGCCGTGCGCTCGGCGGAGACCTTCAGCACCTTCGCGCCCAGCGCGGCCAGCGCGCGGTCGGCCTTCGGCACCCCGGCCTCGTCGAGCTGGTCCAGGTATTCGACGATCTTGTCGTAGGGCTTCTGGTACACCTTCGTGGCTTCCGGGTGGCCGACGCCGACGCCGAGCAGGAACCGGCCGGGGTGCCGTGCGGCGATCCGGTGATAGGACTTGCCGACGGTGGCGGCGTCGTCCTTCCACATGTTCACGATCCCGGTGGCGATCACGATGTGGTCGGTGGCGTCGAGCAGCTCGTCGACGATCTCGAGCTTGCCGTCGGGGGAACCGCCGAGCCAGATCGCGCCGTAGCCGAGGTTCTCCACCTCGCGGGCCAGGTCGCCGTCGAGTTGGGTCACGGGACGCCAGATGCCGAGTTTGCCGAGTGCGTTAACCATGCTCGTCTCAACTTCCGGGCGATCGCGGTTCATTCCACTAGTTTGGAGACATGCCCAACATAGGTAACAGTGATCTCGACGTCTACGGGTTGAACCTCGGCGGCAACGTGTTCGGGTGGACGGCCGACGAGGAGCAGTCGTTCGCCGTATTGGACGCGTATGCCGCCGCGGGTGGCAACTTCATCGACACGGCCGATTCGTACATGGCGCGCGTGCCGGGCAATTCGGGTGGCGAGTCGGAAACGATCATCGGGAACTGGCTGGCCAGGCGCGGCCGTCGCGACGACATCGTCATCGCGACGAAGGTCGGCAGCTGGGCCCGCCATCCGGGCCTGTCCGCCCAGAACATCCGCGAGGCGGCCGAGGACTCGTTGCGGCGCCTGCGAACCGACCACATCGACCTGTACTACGCGCACCGCGACTTCGACGACGTGCCGCTGGAGGAGACGCTCGGCGCGTTCGACGAGCTGGTGCGTGCCGGCAAGGTGCGCTACATCGGGGCGTCCAACTACTCGGCGGACCGGCTCAGCCAGGCACTGTCCATTTCGGACAAAGAGGGTTTCGCCCGCTATGTCGCGCTGCAGCCGCACTACAACCTCGTCGAGCGCGACTACGAGCAGGAGCTCGCGCCGCTGGTGCGCAAGGAGGGGCTGTCCACGTTGCCCTACTTCGCGCTGGCCAAGGGATTCCTGACCGGCAAGTACCGGTCGCGCGAGACCACGAACGACAGCCCGCGCAGCGGGGGTGCCGTGGCGTACCTGGACCACCGGGGTGAGCGCGTGCTGGAGGCCCTCGACGACGTCGCCGCCGCGCACAAGTCGACCCCTGCCGCCGTGTCGCTGGCCTGGCTCGCCGTGCAGCCGACCGTCGCGGCCCCGATCGCGAGCGCACGGAACCTCGACCAGCTTCAGGACCTCATCGCGTCGGTGGAACTCCGGCTCACGGATGCGGAACTGGCCGCGCTGACCGACGCGAGCAGCTAACCCTACCGGGGAGTAGCTTACTGGCGGTAAGTTCGGTACGGTGCGGGCATGGCCAACGTCAAAGGCAAGGTCGTGCTCATCACCGGAGCCGCGCGCGGCATCGGGGCCGGGCTTGCGGAACGGCTCGCCGCCCGTGGCGCCAAGGTGGCCCTTGTCGGTCTTGAAGCCGAGGAGCAGCAAAAGGTCGCCGACCGTATCGGCGCTGCGGCACGCGCATGGGAAGCCGACGTCACCGACTGGGCCGCGTTGGAAGACGCGGTCCAGTCGACCGTGGATCACTTCGGCGGCATCGACATCGTCGTCGCCAATGCGGGCATCGCGACCACCGGCTTCGTCCGGTCCATCGACCGCGCCGCGTTCGAGAAGGTCATCGAGGTCGATCTGCTCGGCGTGTGGCGCACCTTCCGGGTCGCGCTGCCGTACGTGATCGAGCGCAAGGGCTACCTGCTGGCCATCTCCTCGCTCGCGGCGATCACGCATGCCCCCGGCATGGCCAACTACGCCGCCGCGAAGGCCGGCGTCGAGGCGTTCTGCAACAGCCTGCGGGCCGAGGTCGCCCACCTGGGCGTCAAGGTCGGCGTGGCGCATCCGACGTGGATCCGGACCGATCTCGTGGAGAGCGCCGACCGGCACCCGGTGTTCGGCAAGATGCGCGCCGGTATGCCAGGGCTCATCGGCAAGACCTACCCGCTCGACGTCGCGCTGGACGCTCTCGAAGCCGGCGTGCTCAAGCGTGCCCGCGCCATCCACGTGCCGCGCTGGGTCGGCGCGCTCAAACTCATCCGCGCGTTCCTCCCGCCGCTGGTCGAACTCGGCGCGCGCACCCGCATCCCGCCGGCGGACAAGGCCGCGCTCGAGGACATCGAGGCGCGCGGCGCCCGCGAGGCCGCGATCACCGGCCACGGCGGCCGGGCGGCGATCAAGTAGCGGCCAGCCAGGATCCGATCACGGGGCTGAACTCGCGCACCGTACGTTCCGCCAGTGCGCCCTCGAGGTGGTACGGGTCAGTGTCGAGGAGTCTCGTCAGCTCCTGCTCGTCGGCCGCCTCGAAGATCATGGCCCCGCCGGTTCCGTCCGTGAGCGGGCCGGCGATCTTGCACACGCCGTCGGCGGCGAGCCTGCTCAGATACTCCCGGTGCCGCGGCCGGACGTCGCCGACCTTTTCCGGCACATAACGTGTCTGCACCAGGAACCAAGCCATCGGGCGCCTCCGTCTTGACCGTTCTGCAACAACCCGCACGCTACCTTGTCGCGACCTATGGCAGGCCCAGTGCAACCGGATACGCTGAGCGCGCGTGGAAGCACATGTGGGCATCGGGACGACGAAGGTCAAGGACGGGCAGGGCTACATGCCGGAAGGCAGCGCGGAGCGCAGTGTCGAGCGCACGCTCGGTCATTTGCGCACGATCGACGGAGTCCAGCAGGTTCCGCCCTCGCCCGCCACGCCGCTGACGCTCGAAGATCTCTATCGCACCCACCGGATGCGTCTGGTGCGCCTCGCGATCCTGCTCGTCGACGAGCCCGCCACCGCGGAGGACGTCGTGCAGGAGGCGTTCACCGGGCTGCACCGCAACTGGGGCAAGCTGCGCGACGCGGCCGCCGCCGTCGGCTACCTGCGCACGGCCGTGGTCAACGGCTCGCGGAGCGTGCTGCGCCGCCGCAAGACCGCCCGCGAGTACGTGCCGCCGCACGCCGTCAACGCCCGTTCCGCCGAGAGCCTCGCCATGCTCTCCAGCGAGCACCAGGCCGTGGTCAGCGCGCTGGGGAAACTGCCGCCGCGCCAGCGTGAGGTGCTCGTACTGCGCTACTACGGCGGGCTGTCGGAGGCGGAGATCTCCGAGGTCGCCGGCATCTCGAAGGGCACGGTGAAGTCGACGGCCAGCCGCGCGCTGGAATCGTTGCAAAAAGCCATGAGCAGCTAGCGGCTGTTGGTATAGACCAATATATGCTGGAGTGCGTGACCGATCTCGTACTCACCGGCGGCAGGCTCGCGCTACCCGGCGAACTTGTCGACGGCGGCTGGCTGGCCGTGTCGGCGGGGCACATCGCCGGGATCGGCACGGGCACGCCGCCGGCGGGTGAGCGCATCGACGTCGCGGGATCGCTGGTGGTGCCGGGCTTCATCGACACGCACTGCCACGGGGGCGGCGGCGGGTCGTTCTCGAGTGCCGAGTCGAAGGAGATCCTGCGCGCCATCGCCGCGCACCGCAGGCACGGCACCACCACGATGCTGGCGAGCCTGGTCTCCGAACCGATCCGCGCGCTGGTCAACCAGCAGGCCGCGTTGCGGGAACTGGTCCAGGACGGCGAGTTGGCGGGCATCCATCTCGAAGGCCCGTTCATCGCCGAGGCCCGCTGTGGCGCGCACGATCCCGCCGTGCTGCTCGAACCGAGCACGGCCGCCATCGACGCACTGCTGCACGCCGGGCGCGGCACGGTCCGCATGGTGACGCTCGCGCCCGAACTCGCCGGCGGTGTCCGCGCGGTCCGGCAGCTGACCGAGGCCGGCGTGATCGCGGCGATCGGGCACACCGACGGCACCGAGGAGCAGATCCGGCCCGCGATCGACGCCGGGGCGACTGTCGGCACGCACCTGTTCAACGGCATGCGCCCGCCGCACCACCGCGAGCCGGGCCCGATCGGCGCGCTGCTCGACGACGAGCGGGTGACGGTCGAACTGATCTGCGATCTCGTGCACGTCCACCCGACGATGCTGCGGCTCGCCGCCACCTACGCCGGCCGCGGCCGTACGGTACTGATCACGGACGCCATGTCGGCGACCGATGCCGCCGATGGGCGGTACCACCTCGGCAGGCTCGAGGTCGACGTGCGCGACGGCATCGCGACGGTCGCGGAGACCGGCGCGCTCGCCGGCAGCACGCTGACCATGGACGCCGCGTTCCGCAACCTCGTGCGCGGGGCGGGCCTGGACGTGCTGGACGCCGTGCGCGCCACGTCGGGCCGTCCCGCCGAGCTGCTGGGCATTGCGGGCCGCACCGGTTCGCTGCGTGCGGGCCTCGCGGCCGACCTGGTCGTGCTGGACGAAGACCTCCGGCCCACCCGCGTGCTCCGCAACGGGGAATGGGTCTGTTGATACCGCGACACACTGTGCCCCGACTACGCTGATCGGGGTGAGCGAGCTTGGAGACCCGGAGCGCCTGCTGGCCGAGGCGCTGCGCGCGCAGGCGAGAAGCGCCCCCGCGCCCGAGCCGCCTGCGCCGTCGCCCAAGGACTCGCTCCCGCCGCGTTACGGCCTGCTGTCCGGCGCGGATGGCGCGGCGCTGGACCGGGAACGTGCCGCGCTCGAACCGCCCACGGCACGTGAAGTCCGGTCCGAGCCCAAACGGCGGGCGGGCCCGGTGCCGGCGTACTGGATCCTGCTGCTCGCGGTGCTGCTCGGCCTCGCGACCGGCGCCGTCATCGGCTTGATCACCTTGCTCTAGCCCGTGGCCCACAGCCCGCACACACGGTCACCCTGTACCGTTCAATGGCGTGATCCTCGCTGAGACCACGACCACACTGGCCTTGATGCCCAAGTGGTTCAACCCGGAGTACCTGCTGACGCAGTTCGGCGCGTACGTGATCGTCGGGTTGTGCCTGGTCATCTTCATCGAGAGCAGCATCTTCCCGGTGCTGCCTGGCGATTCCCTGCTGTTCACGGCGGGGCTGTTCGTCGCGCAGGGGTCGATCCACGCCCCGCTGTGGCTGGTGTGCCTGCTGGTGTCGGTCGCGGCGCTACTGGGCAACGCGGTCGGGTACTTCATCGGGTACAAGGTGGGGCCCGCGCTGTTCAAGCGGCCCGACTCGCGCTTCTTCAAACAGGAGTACGTCGACAAGACGCACGCCTTCCTGGAGAAACACGGCCCGAAGGCCGTTGTGCTGGCGCGCTTCGTGCCGTTCGTGCGCACGTTCATCACGTGGATCGCCGGCGTCGGCCGGATGGATGCCAAGCGGTACTTCACCTACACCGTCATCGGCGGGATCCTCTGGGCGGGCGGCATCACCGCGCTCGGCCATGTGCTGGGCAACATCGAGTTCATCAAGAACAACGTCGAGGCGATCTTCATCCTGATCGTGCTCGTGTCGATCGTCCCGATCCTCGTCGAGTGGGCCCGCAACCGCCGCGAGCGCAAGCACGCCGCGGCGGCCACCAGCGATGCCGAGGTCACCCAGCAGATCCCCCGCGTGGACCGTTAGCGCCAAGGCGCGGCGATCCGGCCGAGCAGCGCGGGCCCGTTCACGGCATCGAGAACATCGAACCGGGGTTGAACAGGTTCTCCGGGTCCAGTGCCTGCTTGATCTGCCGGTGCACGCGCATCCCGACGGGGCCGATCTCGCGCTCCAGCCACTCCTTCTTGATCTTGCCGACGCCGTGTTCGCCGGTCACCGTGCCGCCAAGGGACAGGCCCACCTCGAGGATCTCGTCGAAGGCGCGGCGTGCCCGTGCGAACTCGTCCGCCGAATCCGGCGCGTAGACGATCGTCGGGTGCATGTTGCCGTCGCCCGCGTGGCCGACCACCGCGATGCGCAGGTTCACGTCGCGGCTGATCCGTTCGCACGCCTTGATCAGCTCGGCGATCCGGGTGCGCGGCACCGACACGTCGTCGGTCAGCCACACGCCGTACTCCTCCAGCGCGGTGAGCACGACGCGCCTCGCCTGCATCAGCATCCGGCCCTCGGCCAAATCGTCCGTCGCGTACGCCATCGTCGCACCGCAGTCCTGGCAGATCTGCTCCAGCGCGGCCAGTTCCCGCTGCGCCACCGCCCCGCCGGAGTCGGACTGGCACAGCAGCAGCGCCTGGCAGTCCGAGCCCGCGCCGAGGTCGGTGTTGAGATAGTGCTCAGCCGCCTTGATGGAACTCGAGTCCATGATCTCCATCAACGACGGCACGAGCCCCTCGCGCACCACTCGCGCGACGGCCTCGCCCGCCTTGTCGGTGTGGTCGAACCCGGCGACGAGCGTGCCCGGTGCCTGCGGTAGCGGCCGCAGCGCGACGGTGGCCTGAGTGATGACGCCGAGCGTGCCCTCGCTGCCGATGAACAGCTTCGTCAGGTCGTACCCGGCCACGCCCTTGACCGTGCGCCGCCCGGTCTTGAGCAGCGAACCGTCGGCGAGGACGACCTCCATGCCCAGCACCGAGTCCGTCGTGACCCCGTACTTCACGCAGCACAGCCCGCCCGCGTTCGTCGAGAGGTTGCCGCCGATGGTGCACCAGTCGTAGCTGGACGGGTCAGGCGGATGGAACAGGCCGTGCTTCTCGACGGCGGACCGGAAGTCGAGGTTGACGACGCCCGGCTGCACGACGGCGAGCCGGTTGCCCGCGTCGACCTCGACGATCTCGTTCAGTTTCACCAGCGAAAGCACGACACAGCCGTCGATGGCGTTGGCCGCGCCGGAAAGTCCGCTGCCGGCCCCGCGGGGCACGATCGGCACGCCCGCCT
>DASZUO010000320.1:0-2158 GCA_035547575.1 Amycolatopsis sp.
GTACATCGCCTCCAAGAGCGCGCTCGACGCCTGGAGCCGGGTGGCGGCGCGCGAGACCTACCGCGACAACGTCACGTTCACCAATGTGCGCTTCGGGCTGATCCGCACTCCGATGAGCGCCCCGACGGAGACGTACGGCGAACACGGCCGTTCGCCGGAGTGGGCCGCAGCGAAGGTGGTGCGCGCGCTCGAGGAGCGGCCGGTCACCGTCGACACCGCCGCCGGTGCCATCGGCGAGGTGTTCGGGCTGGTGGCGCCCCGGCTCAGCGACGCCGTCTTCGCGCTCGCCGACCGGGCCTTCCCGGACTCCCGGGCGGCTCGGGGACGGGAGGGGAAAACTGGCTAGGAGACTGCTGAACAAATGGCGCGCCTCCCGCGGTCGCCTGGCTGACCTGAAATCCTGTGGGTATGCAGGGTGAAGCGGATCGGCAGCGTGAGCTGCTGGATGTGGGGTCGGTGGCTGGGCATCTGCTCGAGCCGGGCAGCGTGTTCGCGTTGCTGGCCGAGCATCGCGACCGGTTGTTCCCGCCGGCGTTGTTTGCTGACCTGTTCCCGACCGGTCGTGGCCGGCCCTCGATCCCGGGCGAGGTGATCGCTTCGGTGATCGTGTTGCAGGCGCTCTATGGCCATTCAGACCGTGAAGCGGTCGACGCGTTGACGTTCGATCTGCGGTGGAAGGCCGCGTGTGGGTACGCGATCGACGCGAAGGGGTTCGATTCCTCGACGTTGACCTACTGGCGCAAGCGGCTGGCCGCGAGCGAGCGTCCGCAGCGGATCTTCGAGGTGGTCCGTGACGTCATCAACCAGACCGGCGCCGTGAAGGGGAAGACGCGGCGGGCGTTGGACTCCACGATCCTCGATGACGCGGTCGCACGGCAGGACACGGTGACCCAGTTGATCGCGCAGATCCGCCGCGTGGGTCGCGAGGTGCCCGGCGCGAAGGATCTGATCGCCGAGCACTGCACCCGGCTGGCTGGGTTGACCGGTCAGGACTACACCACGACCGGGAAGCCGCCGATCGCGTGGGACGACCCGGCCGCCCGCGACGAGCTGGTGTCCGCGCTGGTCGGTGACGCGCTCGCGCTGCTGGCCGTGCTGGATGTCGAGGCGATCACCCAGGGCGGCGGGAAGCCGGCCGACGCGGTCGCGCTGCTGGCGCTGGTTGCGGGCCAGGACGTGGAGCCGGCGCAGGACTCTGACGGCACCGACGGCCGCTGGCGCATCGCACGCAAGACCGCACCGGACAGGGTGATCTCGACCGTGGACCCTGATGCCCGGCACGCCCACAAGACCCGGGAACGCCGCCAGGACGGCTACAAGGCCCACGTCGTGGTCGAGCCCGACACGGGTCTGGCCACGGTGTGTGCGTTGACCCAGACCCATGGGCCGGCCAACTCCGACGCCGCCGTCGGGGCCGAACTAGTCGTCGCCGACCCCACCATCGCGGCGAACATCAGCGCTGAGCAGCAACTCGAGGTGCTGGGCGACTCGGCTTACGCCAGCGGCGACATGCTGCACGCCCTGGACGGCAAGAAGTGGCTACCGCTCCTCAAGCCCTGGCCGCTGCGGCCTGCCGTTGAGGGCGGCTTCACCCTCGACGACTTCGTCTTCGACGCTGCCGCCAACACGTTGACCTGTCCCGCTGAGGTGACACGGACTGTGTCGCCGCAGGGACGTGCGACCTTCAAGGCAGCCTGCCGCGGCTGCCCACTGCGCGAGCAGTGCACCACCTCAGCATCGGGTCGCAGCGTGTTGCTCAGCGAGCATCACCAGCTGCAACGCGAACACCGCAAGCGTGCCGCGGATGAGGGGTTCCGGGCCCTCTACCGACAACACCGGCCCATGGTCGAACGCTCGATCGCCTGGCTGACCCGCGGCGCCCGCCGCGTGCCCTACCGCGGTGTGGAGAAGAACAACAACTGGCTCCACCACCGCGTCGCTGCCCTCAACCTGCGCCGACTCCTCGCCCTGGGACTCACCATGACCGACGGATCCTGGGCCCTGGCCTGACCGCCCCAACATGGTGCTCCCTCAGCCCCTTGCACGCGATCACAGGGCCGCGCAGGATGACCACAGGCGGGCGGAACGACCCGTTGTCGCACCCAGAGTGCTGACTCAAACTCGCCGCTCGACGGCCCTACTGGTGGCGCTCCGCCCG
>DASZUO010000321.1:0-21868 GCA_035547575.1 Amycolatopsis sp.
GAGATCTCCGGTGTCTGCCAGGCAGCGCTGGACCTCGCGGCGGGCCACACGTCGGCCAGGGTGCAGTACGGCCGCCCGATCGCCTCGTTCCAGGCCGTGCGGCACCGCCTCGCCGAGTGCCACGTCGCGATCGCCGACATCGCGTCGATACTCGACGCGGCGTGGGCCGACGGGGGCGCGTGGGCGGCCGCGATCGCGAAGGTGCGAGCGGGCCGGGCACAGGCCGAGGTCATGCGGCACGGCGTTCAGGTGCTCGGCGCGATGGGGCTGACCGGCGAGAGCGAGATGCACCGGTACGTGACCCGCGCCGCCGCGCTCGACGCGCTCCTCGGCGGGCACCGGCTGCTGACCGGACGGATCGGGCGCACGCTGCTGTCCGGGGCACCGGCCGATCCCGTCGTCGAGGTCTGAGACCGCTTGCGGGGCGGGCGTTTCCGCCCGCCCCGCACAGCGTCAGCGCGATTCCCGCGGCCGCTGCACCAGTTCAGCCACTGCGGTATCCGGGTCCGGAGCCTGTTTTTCCCGCGGCCGGACGAGTCACCTGCCGGCGACCTCCGGTAGGTGGCGAGCTGGTCGGGACGTGCGCCGCGGCGGAATTCTCCAGGTCCGGCAACGCGGTACGGCGGGCCGGAAAGTTGCGACGAGGGTTGATCGCGCGCACCCCGTCGCACTTCCTCATCGAGATCGCCGCGATCGGCGTCGTGTCGAAGGCAGCGACGTCGTCGCGGATGTCAGCGGCCACAGCCAGGCCGTTCCGGCCGAACCGGTGACCTGTTTCGCACCGAGTAAACGGTGCCGGCCAGCCGGTTCGGCCGCGGTTGCCCGGATGTGGCGAGCAGGCCGGCGTTCGCGCCCGCCGCAGCAAAGCGCAGCCCGGTGGCGGCGCCGGTCCCCGGCCGCCGCCGGTGATCGGCGCGGGCCAGCGGCCTGTCCCCCGTACTCACGCGTCGTGCCCGACGGGCTCGCCGGCCGCGTCGGATGCCTGCCACGCCGCGGTGATCTCGTCGACGGTCAGCACCTGGGCCAGCATCCGGAAGCTGTGGCGCACCACCTGGTCGGCCGCCGGCAGCACCGCGCGGGCGTCCGCCGCGAGCGCGGGCAGGACGGAGTTCTCCCCCAGGACACCGGCCTGGCACTCGACACAGACCACCGCCGTGCCCCGGCGAACCAGCACACGAGGACTACCTGACGACATCGTCAAATAGTAACACGTGGCGCGGGCCCCGGCGGGGGCGCCGAGGCTTGTAATAACCTCGGCGCACTGGCAGATTCTCTGGTATCCGGCCGCGTCGCACGACCCTTCCGCACGTAGCGGAATTCGCGCACCGGCTTGACCACCGCACCGCATATTCATATAAATTCATCAGTCCTTTCGGGACCACAGCTGATCGGGACCGGAGTCGGCGTCATCGTCGGCCTCCGTACCCCGGAACCCCAGGAGATGCCAATGCCGTCGAACCACCTCGACTTCTGTCTCGGTGACATCGCCCGCCAGAACGCGGACCGGTTTCCTGGGGTCCCGGCCTACGTCGACGAGACGGGCGCCCGGACGCACGCCGACCTCTACACCCGCGCGTCCGCGGTGGCGGCGGCGCTGGCCAAGGCGGGGCTGCGGCGCCAGGACCGCATCGGCCTCTTCGGCCGGAACAGCATCGCGTTCGGCGAGGTGTTCGCGGCAGCGGGGATCAGCGGCATCATTGTCGCTACTGTCAACTTCCGGCTCGCGGCGCCCGAAGTCGGCCGGATCCTGGCGGACGCGCGGCCCAGGGTGCTGTTCGTCGACGCCGAGTTCCTCCCGGTCGTCGACCTGGTGCGCGCCGACCTCGACCTCGAACTGGTCGTCTGTCTCGGCGCGACCGACCGGACCGACGTCGTGGCTTACGAGGACTTCGTCGCCTCCGCCCCAGGCCCGGACCTCCCGTTCGCCGCGCAGCCGGACGACATCGCCGCGCTCGTCTACACGAGCGGCACCACCGGCAAGCCCAAGGGCGCCATGCTCGGCCAGCGGCAGCTCTACCACTGCGCGCTCATCATGAACGGCGAGATGCGCACGGGAAGCGACGACCGGGCGCTGCTGGTGATGCCCACGTTCCACATCGGCGCGACGGCGATCGCGCTCGGGCTGCACGCCCGCGGCGGCACCGCGGTGCTGCACCGCCAGTTCGACGCTTCCGCGCTGCTCGACGCGGTGCCCGCGGAGCGCATCACCGTGCTGCACCTGGCGCCGGTGATGCTGCAGGCCGTCCTGGACGCGGCCGCCACGCGGCCGGGCGCGCTGGCGAACGTGCGGACCGTCGTCTACTCGGCGGCGCCGATCAGCGGGCCGACCCTGCAGCAGGCGCTCGAGATCATGCCCGAGGCCGGGTTCCTCAACCTCTACGGCCAGACCGAGGTGATCACCTCGGGCCTGCCCCGGGAACTGCATTACGGCGACGGCGCCGCGCGCGAGCGGCGGCTCACCTCGGTCGGGCACCCGTTCCCGCAGACCGCCGTGCGGATCGTGGCCGAGGACGGCACCGAGTGCGCCCCCGGCACGCCGGGCGAGATCACGGTCTCCACCCCGGCGATGTTCCGGGGCTACTGGAACGACTCCGTCGCCACGGCCGAAACGCTGCGGGACGGCTGGTGCCACACCGGCGACATCGGGGTGTTCGACGAGGAGGGCCTGCTGCACCTCGTGGACCGCAAGAAGGACGTGATCATCTCGGGCGGCGAGAACGTGTACTCGCTGGAGGTGGAGGAAGCCGTCATCACCCACCCCGGCGTCGCCCGGTGCGCGGTCGTCGGCGTGCCCGACGAGCGCTGGGGCGAGGCGGTCTGCGCTGTCGTGGTGCCCGTCGAAGGCGCCACGATCGAACTGGCGGAGCTGCGCGAGTACGTCGCCGCCCGGATCGCGCGGTACAAGGCACCGCGCTCGGTCGTCGTCGTCGACGAGCTGCCCGTCCTGCAGACCGGGAAGATCGACAAGAAGACGCTACGGCTGCGGGTCGCCACCCACCAGCCCGCGTGAACCGCGGTCGGTCCGATGTGGACGGCGCCGTGCCGGGGATCTCGATCTCCCGCAGGCGGTCGTCGATGCCGCGGGCCCGCGCGGCGAACGGGTCGAACGCGCGAGGTCCCCTCGAAGCCGGGTGACGTCTTCATCAGGCCTCATGGGCGGAAGACCTCTTAGACTGGGTCTCACCATGAACAAGACGACCGACCTGGCAGTTGACGAAAGCGACACCCCGGCGAGCAAGCTCGGACCACGGGCGATGCGCACCCGGCACGCGATCCTGCAGGCCTCGAAGCAGCTCTTCCTCGATCTCGGCTTCGCGGGCACCCGGATCAACAACATCACCGATGCCTGCGGCATCTCGAGGGCCGGGTTCTACACCTACTTCCGCGACAAGCGCGAGATCTTCAACACGCTGGGTGAGCAGACCTACCACAAGCTGCTGGAACTGGTCAGCGAGCTGGACAGACTGCCGCGCCCGTGCACGCGGGCGCACATCGAGCGCTGGGTCCGGCACTATTTCGCGTTCATGGACGAGCACGGCGCGTTCATCCTTTCCGCCCAGTCGGGCCCTGCCGACGAGCAGACCCAGTCGGCGATCAACCGGATGCAGATGCGGGTCTGGTTCCTGCTGGGCGCCGGCCTGCGCAGCCGCCAGAAGCACCCGACCACCGCGCCGGAGGCACTCGGGCTCGCCGCGCTGGCGATGCTGGACCGCTCCTGGTACCACTGCCGGGCACAGCCGTTGTCGATCAGCACGGACGACGTCACCGGCGTCATCACCGACTACTTCACGGCGATGCTGGAGTGCTGAGCCTGCCGTCGGCTTGACTATGTCGTCAAGTTCTCGGTGTCAGATCTAGAATGTCCCCATGAGCGTGGGGCCGAACAGCGGTGACAAGCGTGTCAACTATGGCCCGCGCGCAGCCCGCACCCGCGCGGCCATCCTCGATGCGGCGCGCGAGCTGTTCCTCGACCACGGGTACGCGGGCACCCAGGTAGCCCACATCACGCGCGCCTGCGGCATCTCCCGGGCGGGCTTCTACACGTACTTCCGGGACAAGCACGAGGTTTTCCTCCTGCTCGCCGACAAGAGCTACCGGGCGGTGCTCGAAGTCGTCGGCCGCTGGCACACCCTGCCGCACTCGTGCACACCCGGTGAGATAGCCGGCTGGGTGCGCGCCTACTTCGACTTCCTCGACGTGCACGGAGCCTTCATCTTCGCGTCGATCCAGTCCGGGCCGGACGACGCACGCCTGGTCGCGAGCAGCCGGCGACGGCAGGCCCGCGTCGCCTACCAGCTGGGCGCCCACCTGCGCGAACGGCAGGCCCGGCCGGCGCGGACACCAGAAGCGCTCGGCCTCGCTACCATGGCGATGCTCGACCGGTGCTGGCAGGCGCACCACGCCCAGCGGGTCCCCATCGAGGCCGACGACGTCATCGAGACGATCGCGGGGCTCATTTCGGGGATCCTGACAGCGAAGCCGCTCGTTCAGTCGAAGTAGTGGCGGCTCACCAGCTCCGCCACGCAGGCCGGCTTCTCCGCGCCCTCGACCTCGATGACGCCACGGGTGACGACCTGGATGGCGTCGTCGCCGATCCGATCGGCACTGATCATGGTGATGCGGCAGCGGACCCGGCTGCCCGCTACCACCGGCGCGGGGAACCGCACCTTGTTGAGCCCGTAGTTGACGCCCATCCGCAGGTTCTCGATGCGGCGGATCCGGTTGATGAAGTACGGCAGGAGCGACAGGGTGAGGAAACCGTGCGCCACAGTTCCCCCGAACGGACCGTCGGCCGCCCTCTCCGTGTCGACGTGGATCCACTGGTGGTCCTCGGTGTCGTCGGCGAACCCGTTGATCCGTGCCTGCTCGATCGGCAGCCAGTCCGTCGGACCCAGCTCACGGCCGACGGCCGCCTCGAGGTCCTCCACACTGCGGAAGATCACCAGTTCCACGCCCGTGGCCTCCATCGCACTCCATCCTTATAGAGAAGAATAAAACGACTATATATTCAGTAGAGCAGGTCGACGACGGTGGAGTCCGCGTTGTCGCCGAGCACGTACCCTTCCGCTTCCGCCAGGTGCCGGCGCCAGATGTCCTCGGCGCCGCGAGCGTCCCGCGCCCGGATGAGCTCCACGACCTTGTGATGGGTCTTCGTCGTGGTGTGCTGCGCCCGCTCGGCCACCGGCCCGGAGTCCGGTTGCAGCGACGTGTTGGCCACCTCGATGATGTGATGCAACATCTCGCTGAGCAGCACGAGCGTCTCGTTGCCCGCCAGGCGCATGAGCAGCAGGTGGAAGTCGCCGTGCAGCCGCACGGCCTCCAGCGGGTCCTCGGCCGCGACGTCCTCCGCCCGCTCCAGCGCCGCGGTCAGGACGTCGAGATCGGCCTTCGTGCGGCGCTTGGCGAGTTCGGTGACGCTGGGAAGCTCGAGCGCGATCCGGGCCTCGTACACGTCACGCAGCGTGGCGCCCTGGTATTCCAGGATGAAGCTGGCATACCGCGCCGCGACCTCGCGGCGTGGCGGCTGCACCCGTGCTCCGCCGTGTGCCCCGCGCCGGATCGCGATGAGACTCTCCGACTCCAGCACCCGGAACGCCTCCCGCAGGGTCGGGCGGGACACACCGAACTGTTCCACCAGTTCGGATTCCGGGGGCAGCGCGTCACCCTCGGCCAGCTCGCCGTTGATGATCTGCCGCCGTAGCTGGGCCGCGACCTGCTCCGCCAGCTTCGGCGCCCCGACCGAGCGGACCGCGGTCATGCCCGGCGGAAGGGGTTCCCCTTCCGCCCTTTCCAGCGCCTTGGATGCCACCAGCCACTCCCCGTACGTGAATTGAACAGCCCGGATACTCAGTCCGCAGGAGCTACGCCGAGACCGCGGACGCAGGTGGGCCACCTGAGCAGGCCTGACGGCAAGGGAACCCGCTTCGGCATCACAGCTCCTACTCCTCGGACTGGGGGCTTCGGTACTGTAGCTTAGCGTTAAATATATGGCTAATTTATGGATTTGGTGGACGGAGGTGTCCCGTGCCACGACGCGGGCTCGCGGAGATCGGCTGGCCGGGCCGGTCATCGGGAAGCCAGGAACATCTCGATCACGCTGGGCAACAGCAGGGCGTCCGGATGTCCTGTGGTGCCACCGGTGTGCAGCATCAACCCGGCCGCACAGGTCACACACCGTCAGCCTCGGCCCGAGAGACCGCCAGAGATCAGGCCCCGGCTCCTCGATCCAGCCGCCAGTTCGCGCGCCGCGGTCTAGAAATAGTTAGACGAATTTGCTATTTTTCGGAAGCAGGGACGGAGGTCTGATGACACAAGTTTCTTCGGTAGGTACGTACCTTCCGTGCTGGGGAAGCCCAGCACGACGGCAGGTAGGCGATGACGAGGACGTGCTCACCCTCGCCGTCGAGGCGGGCAGGGCGGCGCTGGAGGGCGCGGCCGGCGCCGAGCGGGTGATCCTGATCAGCCGTGAGCTGCCGTTGCTCGAAGGCGGCAACAGCGCGGTGCTGCTCGCCGGGCTCGGCCTCGATCCCGAACTCGAGGTGTCCGAACGGCTCGGTGGCGCACCCGCCGCCCTCGACGCACTCAGCTCGGCACGGCCCCGCACGCTCGTGATCGGCGCGGATCTCGAACCCGCGGGCGCGGCCGCGGTGCTCACCAGCGGGGAAGGCCTGTCCGTGCGCGCGGCGACGCGGCTCACCCGCAGTCTCCCGGTGCGCACCCGGGACGCGTCGGGCGCCGTGCACGACTACGGTGACCCGCGGCTGCTCCGGGAACGGGGCCTGCTCGCGTCGGTCGCCGCGGCGGGAGGAGAGAAGCCGGTCGCCGTCGCGGGAACGGACCGCAAGCAGGCGCTGTCGCTGTGCACGGGCACCCCGCCGGAACTGCCCACCCTCGGTGCCAGCGCCGCGTTCTTCGCACTGGCCGCGCTCGCGGACGCCGGCATCACCGGCACGCTGCTGGGGACCGAACAGGCGAGCCTCACCGGCATCGTCGTCGAAACCGGGCCCGCGCGGGTCAACCGCCGGGAACCGCCTGCCCGTCCGGTGCCCAGGGGCAAGTACACGCCGGGCTCGGAGATCCCGATCTCGCTCGCCGCCTACGAGCGTGCGTTCGAGGCCAAGCTGCGCTGGGAAGCCGCCCGCCATCCGGGCAGCGACGAACTCGACTTCCCGCCCCGGTACCGGGTCGGCCAGGACGGCTCGCTCAGCTCGGACTACGAACTGGTGCCGCTCCCCCGCACCGGCACCGTCTACACCGGAGTCACCGTGCACGTCCCCGTTCCCGGGCTGAAGACGCCGTACTCGCTGGTGATCGTGGAGCTCGACGAGGTCGGCGTGCGGGCGCTGGTGAAGGTGACCGGCACCGAGCCCGGCACCGTCGACATCGGCGACCGTGGCCGGATGGTCCTGCGCCGCGTCGCCGTCCGATCCGGTGTGCCGGACTACGGCTACGCCTTCGAACCGGAGGGAAGCATGAGGACTGCCGACAAGGAGGCAGCATGAGGAAAGTCGCCGTCGTCGGCGCGGGGATGACGCCCTTCGCCGAGCATTTCGCCCTTGGCATCAAGGACCTGCTGCCGATGGCGTTCGCCGAGTGCGCGGCCAGCGTCGACAAGGGCCTGGACAAGGGCGACATCCAAGCCGCCTGGTTCGGGGAACTGTCCACCACCGACGGGTTTCCCTCCGGCATCCTCGCCGACACCCTCGGGTTGACCGACATCCCGGTCACCCGGGTCGAGAACGCCTGCGCCACCGGCAACGACGCCGTCCGCAACGCCCTGTTCGGCATCGCCTCCGGCGCGTTCGACGTGGCGCTGGTCGTCGGCGCGGACAAGGTCCGCGAATCGGCGTCCAAGGACACGTTCTGGGAATGGGCGGGCATGACCCGCGACATGGCCTGGGACTACCCGCTCGGCCTCGTCGCCCCCGCGAACTTCGCCCTGCACGTCGCGCGCTACCTGCACGAGTCGCCGGCCACCAAGGAACACATGGCGATGGTCGCGGTGAAAAACCACCACCACGCCGTGAAGAACCCCAAGGCGCAGCTACGGTTCGACATCACGGTCGAACAGGCGCTCAACGCGCCGACGGTGGTCGCGCCGTTCGGGCTCTACGACTGCACGCCGCAGAGCGACGGCGCCGCCGCGCTGATCCTCGCCGCGGAAGAGGTCGTGGACCGCTACACCGACCGTCCGGTGTGGATCCGCGGCGTTGGGCTCGGCCTGGACCGGGTGATGCACCAGCACAAGCGGGACATGACCACCTTCCCGGCTACCGTCAAAGCAGCGAAGCAGGCCCTCGGCATGGCCGGCCTGACGCCCGCCGACGTGGACGTCGCCGAGGTGCACGACTGCTTCACCGGAGTCGAGCTGATCAGCTACGAGGATCTCGGCTTCGCCGAGCGGTTCGGGGCCCACAAGCTCGTCGAAGCGGAAGCCACGAGCGTCGGCGGCAGCCTCCCGGTGAACCCGAGCGGGGGGCTCAAGGCGAAGGGACACCCGCCGGGCGCCACCGGTGTCGCGCAGTGCGTGGAGCTGTTCGAGCAGGTGCGCGGGGAAGCCGCCAACCAGGTCGACGGCGCCCGCATCGCGCTGGCCCACAACGTCGGCGGGCCCACGGCCGTCTCGGCTGTCACCGTGCTGGAGGGGCCCGGCGCCTGACATTCCGTTCCTGCACGAGTGCACGCCCCTCACCGGCCAGCAGCGGGACCTGCAGCGGATGGTCCGCGAGTTCGCGGCCGACCGCGTCGCGCCGCTGGTGGCCGAGGCGAACGCGACCGGGAAGTTCCCCTGCGAGGTGCTGGCCGAGATGGGCAAACTCGGCCTTGCCCTACGCCAAGGAGCGCGTGGTGTTCGGGCAGGCGATGGCCGAGTTCCAGCTCAAAGGCCAAGATCGCCGGCATGCCGAGCGGCGTGGGTGCACGGCGCCTACGGCACCTCACCGGAGTACCGGCGGAGCCGCTCGCTGTGGGGGCCGAAGGTGGCCTTCGGCCCCTATGCGGCACCCAAGGCCACCTTCGGCTCCTCGCTGGAACGGGCGCGGCGTGCTGAATGGAGCCCGAGCCGCCTCAGGTTCCGCGGCGGCGTCACGCTTGGGCGGCTCCTTCGCCGAACGAGACTTCCGGATTGCGTTCCCACAGCTCGCGCAGCGCGTCCCGGCGCTCCGGCCGGGACAGCCCCCGCAGGTCCGCCATCCCGGTCTCCGTGACCACCACGTCCACATCGTGCGCCGGGGTGCTCACCGGCCGAGACAACGCGGGCACCAGCGTCGACCGCCCCCGATGCCGGGTGCTGGTCGCGATGATGCTGAGACCGCCGACCGACCGGGCAGCCGCCGCCGCGTAGTCGGCGTGACCGCCGATCCCGCCGAGCACCGCGCCGGCGGTGCCCTCGACGTTGACCTGCCCGTCGAAGTCGATCTCGACGGCGGTGTTCACGGCGAACAGCGGGTCCGCGGACAACCGGCCGAGATCGTGGGTGACCTCGATGGGATGCAGCAGCGCACGGCCGTCGGCCCACGCGTACAACCGCGGTCCGCCGGCGAGATACGTGCACATCGGGTCGCCGAGCAGCAGCCCCCGCCCGGCCAGGTCCACCACTGATTCCGGCAGCATGCCCGTGTCGATCCGCACCGGGACCTTCAGCTCACCGAGCAGCGTGGTCGCGACCGGCCCGGGGCCGACCTGCACGCGGGCGCCGGCGGGAATCAGCGGCAGCAACGCCTGTACGATCGCCCGCTGGTCCTCGCCGGGCACCGGCTCGGGCAGCGCCAGCGGCGGGTCCGCGCTGTCGCCGACCACGACCACCTGGTCCCCCGGCAGCCGGGGACCGGCATCGGCCCGCGGGAACGCGGACGAGACCACGCCGGCGACCGTCGCACCGGCGGCTATCGCGGCGCGCTGCCAGGACACCTCGCTGCCGAAGGCGTATCCGTCGCCGTCCGGCACGACGCCGGCGACCAGCAGGTCAGGTCGCCAGGGACCGTGCAGCAGCGCGGGCACCGCCGAGAGCCGGACCGGCGTGAACGCGACCGTCCCCGCGGCGACCCCGGCACGCAGGCCCCAGCCGGGCATCACGGTGCGCACGTCGGCGAACGCCGTGAAATCCAGGCCGGGGTCGGCATGGGGCATCCAGCCGAGGATCAGGCGGACGTCACCGGCCCGTGCCGCCGCCGCGGACAGCTCCGCCGACACTGTGCGCGGCGCGCCGAACCCGTCGCCGACGGCGACCGTCATGCCGGGCCGGACCAGGCCGGCGATCCCGGTCACCGGGGCAGGCCGAGCACCCGCTCGGCGAGGATGTTGCGCTGGATCTCGCTGGTGCCACCGAGGATCGTCTGCGCCCGGCCCACCAGCATCCGGTGCACGATCGGCTGGTCGCCGGCCAGGGCGTCCACGCCGAGTGCCGCTGTGGCCAGGTCACCGAGATCGCGGTAGATCTCCGAGCTGACCAGCTTCAGCACCGAGAACGCGGACGAGCTGAGCTCGGCGTCCGCGCTCAGCGCGCGCAACCACGTGGCACGCAGCAGCCAGATCCGCGACCACAGGGCCGTGATGGCGTCCTCGAGAGCCGGGGTCAGCAGGTCTCGCTCGCGAGCCGCGTCGGCGACCTCCCGCAGCCACTCGAACATGCCGACCGCCTGCGCGCCCAGCGAGAGCCGCTCCTGGCCCAGCGTCGCGGTGGCGACCTGCCAGCCCTGCCCGACCTCCGCGAGCAGGCTGTCCCCGGCGAGCCGGACCTTGTCGAAGAAGACCTCGTTGAACTTGCTCTCCCCGTCGAGTTGCCGCAGTGGCCGTACCGTGATGCCCGGCGACGTCATGTCGACGACGAACGCGGTCAGCCCGCCGTGGCGTTCCTCGCCGGTCCGCGCGATCAGCAGCCCGTAGTCGGCGGCCGCGGCGGCACTGGTCCAGACCTTCTGGCCGTCGATGACCCACCCGTCGCCGTCCGGCCGGGCACGGGTCCGCAGCGACGCGAGGTCCGAGCCGGCGTCCGGTTCCGAGAACAGCTGGCACCACAGGTGCTCACCGCTGCGGATCCCCGGAAGGTAGCGCCGCTGCTGAGCTTGCGTGCCGTAGCGCATGATCACCGGTCCGGCGAGATCCGGCCCCACGATGTTCAGCTGCCTCGGCACCCCGGCACGAGCCGTCTCTTCGGCGAAGACGGCCTGGTCGAGCACCGACGCCGCGGCGCCCCCGTGCTCGACGGGCCAATGCAGGCAGGCGAAACCGGCCTCGTACAGCATCCGGTGCCACGCCCGGCCGGCAGGCACGTCGGACACCTGCGGGGTGCCGCCGTAGTCGTGCAGGCCTTCGGGCCTCGGCGCGGTCGCCAGCCAGTTCCGGACCCGGGTGCGGAAGTCGTCGCTCATCGGAGTCCCGGCACCTCGACGTGGGGCACGCGCTCCCGTTCGAAGAAGGCCCGCGCCGTGGCGCGGAACTGCTCGTGTTCATCGGTGAAGATGGTTCGCCGCATATGGCCGACTCTCCGTCTGACTTGATGGTTCGCTGATCACAACGGCAAGTTGCCCGCGCCTCTGGCTGCCAGCAGCTTGCGGTGTTCGCCGGGCGAGCCCAGCAGTACCTCATCGGCACGGGCCCGTTTGAAGTACAGGTGCGCGGGGTGTTCCCACGTGAACCCGATCCCGCCGTGGATCTGGATGTTCTCGGTGGCGCACCGGACAAGGCTTTCCGAGCACACCGCCTTCGCCAGGCTCGCGAGCACCGGCGTGTCGGCGCTGCCCTCGGCGGCGGCCTCGGCGGCGAAGAGGGCCGCGGACCGGGCCAGTTCGACGGAGACGAGCATGTCCGCGCACTTGTGCTTGATCGCCTGGAAGGATCCGATGGGCTTGCCGAACTGAACCCGGGTCCTGGCGTAGCCGACCGCCATGTCCAGGCTGCGCTGTGCCGCGCCGACCTGCTCGCTCGCCAGGAAGATCGCACCGAGATCGAGAGCCGCGGACAACGCGGGCCAGCCAGCGCCCTCGTCGCCGAGCAGGCGCGCGGGCGTCGCGTCGAACGTGACCGTCGCGAACTGACGGGTGGGGTCGAGCGCGTCGACCGGCACGCGATCCAGGCCTTCGGCGCCCGCGTCGACGAGGAAGAGGCTCACCCCTGCGCCGGTCCTGCCCGCGACCACAAGGAAATCGGCGGTGCCGCCGTCGACGACGTAGGTCTTGCGCCCGGACAGCCGCCACTGCGTCGTGCGGGTGGCGGCGAGCTGGATATCCGACTCCGCGGGCAGTCCGGCGTGCTCGGTGACCGCGAGCGCGCCGATGCGTTCTCCGGAGGCGATCCCGGGCAGGTAGTCGGCGCAGGCCTGCTGGTCGCCGCTGGCCAGAATCGCGTTCGCGGCCAGTCCGACGCTCGCGAAGAACGGTGCGGACAGCAGGACCGCGCCCATCTCCTCGAAGACGACCGCGAGCTCCACCGGCCCGCTCCCCACGCCCCCGAATCGTTCGGGGATGGCGAGCCCGTGCAGGCCGATCTGCCGGGCCATCAGCGACCACAGGTCCCGGTCGTAGTCGGGCGTCACGTGTTCAGGCACAGTGGTCCGGGCCGCACGATCGGCCAGCAACTCGCGCACGGTTTTGCGCAGGTACACCTGTTCCTCGGTCAGTGCGCCTCGCACCCGCCCTCCTCGGTCGCATAATAAATTAGATATTTAGGCATCATAGAGCAGGCCGCGTGGTGGGGCTACTGTCAGCCGCGTCATAGGCCGGGCGGGACAAGAGAAACGGGACGCCAATCCAGAGCGGCGACACAGGGTAAGAAAGACTGGCCGGACCTTCCGTCCCAGTGGGCGCCTATCAGGTAGATCTTTCAGAGGTTTGGCGCTCAGGACAGGACATCGAGCACGGTCTCGCCTGGCTCGCTGATCAGGTACTCGCTGACCGTGGCCAGATGACGACGCCAGAAGGCGGTGGCCGTGTCCGCGTCCCTGGCCCGGATCAGCCCCACCACTTTGACATGCGCCTTGTGCGTCGCCTTCGCCGTCGACACCGCGTCCGGGTCTTCGCCGTGCTCGCTGATGAAGGACTGGTGGTGCCGCTCGATGATGGCGAAGACGATGTCGACCAGCACGAGCATGGTCAAGTTCCCGGCCAGCTCCGTCAACAGGCGGTGAAACCGCAGGGCGTGTGTGCCGCCGAACGCGACGGGGTCCCCGAGCAGAGCTTCACCCTCGGCGAGAGCCTGGTCGAGCCGCCGCAAGTCGGCCGCCGACCGCGTCTTCGCCAGTGTGCCGACGGCGGCCGATTCCAGGGCGGCGCGTGCCTTGTGGACGTCGGCCAGGCTGGTGCCGCGATACTGCAACAGCGACCCGGCGTACCGCCCGGCGACCCGGGCGTCGGGCACGAGCACGAACGCCCCGCCGCGAGCCCCTCGCCGGATCTCGATGACCCGCTCGGACTCCAGGATGCGGAACGCTTCCCGCAAGGTCGGGCGGGACACGCCGAACTGGGCCGTCAGTGCGCCCTCCGACGGCAGGGCGTCACCCTCCCGCAGCTCACCGGTCACGATCTGCCGCCGCAACTGGGCGGCGACCATCTCCCCGGCCTTCGGCACCCGGACGACGGTCGATCTCGGTGTCACGACCACGCGCCCTCCCTTCATCGGTGATGCGATCCTACTGACCGCGACCACCGAACCGGTGACACGTGCCCGGCCACCAGCGAAGCGAATAGGCCGGTTCGGCCGCCTGCTGTGGGGCCGAAGGTGGCCTTCGGCGCCTATTCGGCACCCAAGGCCACCTTCGGCTCCTCGCCAGGGCTCCGGTCAGGCCGGTTGCTCCCAGGGTTCCTCGATGAGGCCAGTCGCGGTCAGCACGACCACCGGCAGCCGGCGCTCCGTGCGCGCCTGGTATGTGGCGTAGCCCTTGAACGACGTCGAGGCGTAGTCCCACAGCTCCTGGCGCTCCTCGCCTTCGGCGATCCGCCAGGTTCCCGAGAACCGCTTGTGCCGCACCTGGAACTCGACTTCCGGGCGGCTGATCAGGTTGAGGTACCAGTCGGGATGCTTCACCGACCCGCCCTTGGACGCGACGAGCACGAACTCGTCCACCCACGGCGTGTACGTCAACGGGACCAGCATCACGCGGCCCGACTTCCGGCCCACCGTGCGCAGCACAAGATGCACCGCGGCGGGGATGCCGCCATGGGCCGTCATGTCCCGGACGTAGCCCACTCGCCCGTCGGTCTCGAGGTAGTCGCGCAGGTGCTGCCGGATGCCGTTCCCACGCTCGGCGAGCAACCGCTCCGACTCATCCATCCATCTCTCCCTGGTCCCGAGGTGCGGCCGTACGGGTCTCGTTGAGAAACGTCAGCCCGGACTGGAGCCAGCCGGTCCCGGATCGGACGTAGTGGTCGTGGTAACGCCCGTAGACCGTGTTCGGCGTGTCCCGCGGGCTGGACCGGGGCGTGGACATCGCGTACAGGTACCACTGGACCTCGGCGCGGTCACCGTCGATCTCGACGATCGGGTTGGTGAAAGAGTGCCACGTCCAGGCACGCAGCCCCGGCAACGTCGTACCGAAGAAGTCCACGATATCGGCGCGCCCACGGAACACGCGCCCGAAGATCTGCGTGAAATCGAGCACGCAGTCCTCGGTGAACAGCATCGACAGCCTGACCGCGGTGTCCCGGTCACCGTTCATGCAGCGGTCGACCAGATCACCGTAACGAGCCTTGAGCTGCCTCAGCTGCTCCACGTCGTGGAGCCAGGAGGACGATGCGACTGGCGCTTGAGCGGTCATCTGACTCTCCGTACATCAGGGGGTCGATCTCGCTGACCCGTCATTCGGCCCGTGAACCGGGCAGGCGCAGCGCGCGAAGCAGAAAACCGTAAAGCAGGAGACCGTCCCGCCACTGGGTCACGATCTGTCCGTGCGGTCCCTTGAAGTAGTTGTTGCCCTCGAGCCACGCGGTGTTCTCCATCCGCCCCTGCAGCCAGCGGTTGTAGAGCCGCACGGCCCGGCGCCGGACGTCGATCACGCGGATGCCGCGGCGCGCCATCCGCCTGACGTTCGCGACCACGTAGTGCGCCTGCTGGTCGTGCATCATGGTGATGGGCGCCCCGCCGTTCGTGTTCGGCCCATACATCATGTAGAAATTGGGAAAATCGGGCACAGCCATGCCGACGAAGGCGTAGGCGCCGTCGCGCCATTCCTCCCGCAGGCGTTTGCCACCCCGGCCGGTGACGTCCAGCGAGGACAGGAACGTGCTCGCCTTGTATCCGATGGCCGCGACCACGACGTCGACGTCCCGCTCCTCGCCGGTGCTGTCGATGATCCCGGTCGCGGTCAGTTCGCTGACCGAATGCGGGACCAGCTCGACGTTGTCCCGCTTGAGCGCGGGGAAATAGTCGTCGCTGAGCACACGTCGCTTGCCCGAGAAGGCGTACGTCGGTGTGAGCGCCTTCTTCAGGTCCGGCCGGTCGCCGAACATCGTGTTCAGGTACTCGAGCGCGATCCGCTCGCCACGCTTGTTGCGCTTGCTCCCGGTCAGGTAGATCGGCTGGTAGGTGTGGGCCCATTCGCTCTTGGCGAGCAGCCGCAGTCGTTCGATTTTCCGGTTGAGCGGGCTGGACAGCCGGACGAGATCGGCCCGATCGTAGGTCCGGTCGCCTTTCGGCAGGATCCAGCCCGGCTCCCGCTGGTAGACATACATCTGCCGGACGTCGGGCGCGATCGCGGGGACGATCTGCGCGGCGGTCGAGCCGACACCCACGACGGCCACGCGCTTGTCCCGCAAGTCCAGGTCCGCGGGCCACCGCTGGCTGTGGAACAACCGGCCCTCGAACCGGTCCACTCCCGGCCACGCGATTTCCTTGGGGTCACTGAGGAGTCCGACGGCAGAGACGACGACGTGATAGGTCTCCACGGCGCCCCCGTCCAGCGACAGGTGCCACGACTTGGCGTCCTCGTCCCAGCGAGCCGCGGAAACCCTGGTGTTGAACCGGAAGTGCCGCCGGATGTCGAAGTCGTCCAGGGCTTCCTCGATGTAGCGGTACAACTCGTCGCGGCGAGCATGGGTGCGGGACCACTCGTAGTCCTTGAACGGGAGCGAGTAGATCCGCGAGTGCACGTCGACCTCGGACCCGGGATACGTGTTGGAGTACCAGGTCCCGCCGGGGCCGGAGTCCGCCTCCAGCACGACGAAGTCGTGGAACCCGGCCATCTTCAGCCGCGCGGCCATCGTGATGCCACCGAACCCGCCGCCGATGATGGCGATGGTCGGACTGAACGTTGTGGACACTGCTGTCGCCTTCCGCCGCGAACAGGCCAGGCTCCGCCGGATCTCGGCCGGATCTGGATAGGACACTGAACTACCTGGACCGGTGCCGGCCCTCCTGGACGAGTCCTGCCTGGGCGGCCTTGATCCGCCGGGCGAGGTAGGGCGCGTAGGTCCGGGACTGACCGATACCGCTGACCATGAAATACAGGCCTGGGACAGCCGTGGGTTTCCAGGCGTTCCGCAGTTCGCCGTCCTCGCCGAAACCCGAGACCTTGCCGATGCGTTCGGCGACCTCGTCGCCGAAGTAGCGGGCCACCTCGGCCTGCTGGTTGTGGTAGCCCGTCGCGAGCACGACAAGGTCGAGCGGTATCACCTGGCCGTCCAGCAGGCGAACGCCGTCGGCGACGAAGGAGTCCACGTCCCTGGCCTGCAGCATCGAGATCCGGCCGTCGATGATCGCCTCGGACGCCCCGACGTCGATGTAGTAGCCGCCGCCGTGCTCGAAGAACTTCATCATCCAGCCGGTGCCGTCTTCCCCGAAGTCCAGCTCCTGCCCGGCTTTCTCCAGTGCCCGGTGGAGTTCGCGGTCGATCTCGGCGCCCGCCCGGGTGGCCTTCTGCATCGACTCGTACATCACGGGATAGATCAGGTTCGCGGCCGAGATCAGGTCGGCTTCCTCGAGCGGGGTCCCGTCCTGGTACTGGGGGTAGGCCAGGTTCGCGACCTCGAGACTCACCACGACCGTCGGGCTGCGCTGCATCATGGTCACCGTCGCGCCGTTGTTGCTCAGGTCCAGAGCGGTGTCGTGACCGCTCGTGCCCACGCCCACGACGAGGGCGGCGGCGCCCGCGTAGCCCCGCCCGGAGGTGAACTCGGAGGTGTGCCGGACCTCCCCGGCGAAGGCGTCCAGACCCGGCAGCGCCGGGATCTTCGGCTGCCCGCCGACACCGCCGGTCGCGACCACCACGTGCTGGGGACGCAGCTCACGAACGGTGCCGTCCGCGTGCCGGACGCGGGCGGTCCACCGGCCCGCGTCCTCGTCACGCGTGGCGCCGAGGAACTCCGTCGAGGTCCAGCAGTTGATCTCCATGTTCACGGCGTACGCCTCGAGCCAGTTGCCGAACTGGTCCTTGGGCAGATACTCCGGGAAGGTGCTCGGAAACGGCATGAAGGGCAGGTGGACCATGTCGGTCGGGGTGTGCAGCGCGAGTGAGTGGTACCGGTCGCGCCAGGTGTCGCCGACCCGCTCGTTCTTGTCGACCACGAGGGTGTCGACGCCGAGTTGCCGCAGATGGGCGGCCAGCATCAGGCCGGAGTGCCCGGCGCCGGCGATCAGCACCTCGGGCTCGCGGTCGGCGAAGGCGGACTGGCGGTCGCGGTGATCGGCCCAGTTGAGCGTGCTCCCGCGGCCGTAACCGAGGCCGGGCGGGCGAGTGCCCCCCGATCCCTCGGCGCCCGCCAGCTCCTTGAGCGTGGTGAGGAGAAACCAGCCGCGGAGTGCGCCGTCATCGTCGCGGACCAGGCGGACCACGCCCTCCCCCCGCCCGTGGTCGAGGTCGAACGTGTGGAAAGCCTCCACCACCTCGCGCGAGGAGCGGGTGACCGTCCGGGGAGCCGTGCGGCCGGCGGCCAGGCCGAAGCCACGCGCGCCCATCCGGGCAGCGCCGTCGAGCAGCGCGCCGAGCACCTGTGCGCGGCCGCTGGTCTGGTTGAAGGACCAGGTCAGCGCCACCAGGTCCCGCCAGTGGCAATCCGGCACGAACAGCGCTTCCACGGCGGCTTCGTCACGAGCCGCGAGAGCCGAGTCCAGCCGCGCGAACCATGCGGCGACGGATGCGGACAGGGCCTGGGCATCCAGGTCGGCGGGAGCGTCCGGGGACTCGGGATGCTGGGGCCACATAGGGGACCTCTCCGTCGAGGGTGTCGGGTGGGCAGAGCTTCTCCGCCTTCCGCGTCGCGCGCGAGTCGAAGCTGCACAATTCAGGTTCCTCTTTATGAGAGGATAACCCACCAGACCGTGATGTCAATCAACATCGCTTCGTCGTCCCGAGGGAGCGTCGTTCTCCCCAGCAGAGACCACACGGCCGACGCGCAGGCCTCGAAACCCCGCTATTATTCCCAGTTATAGGATCCTGTAATGGTGCGGGTTGAAGCGCATGCGCGGCCCACCCGGCGCCTGTCCCGGAGCAGAGGAGTGACGCTTTGATCCCCCGGCCGTCCCTGTACTACCCGCGGCGCAACCTCGCGGACCACCTGGTGGTCAGCGCCGACCGTTACCCGGAAAGCACCGCACTCGTGAGCGGGGAGCACTCGGTGTCCTTCCGCGAACTCGACGCGCTGGCGAACTCGCTCGCGCGCGCGTTCCTCGCCGCGGGGTTCCGCGCCGGCGACCGCGTCATGATGGCGGTGGCGAACGGGATCGAGTGGCCCATCGCGGTCTTCGGCATCCTCCGCGCGGGCGGGGTGGTCATCGCGGTCAACCCACGCTGGAACGCGGAGGAACTCGCGAAGAGCGCCGAGCTCACGAAGCCGAAGCTGATCATCACCGATGAGGTGTCACGCGGCGCGGCCGAGGCGTCGGGGTATCCGCTGTGGACGGTCGGCCCCGCGACGACCGGGACGTTCTGGAGCGCGATCCGTGCCCAGAGCGCCGACCCGATCGAGTCCGCGCGGCTCGACTGGGAGCGGGACGAGGCCATGCTGTTCTTCAGCTCGGGCACCACCGGGCTGCCCAAGGCGGTCCGGCACAGCCACTACTCGCTCGGCGCCTCGGTGATCAACTGGAAGTCGGCGATCAGGCTGGAGTTCCCTGGCCGGCAGCAGTTTCCGTTGCCGTTGTTCACCGGGTTCGGTGCCTCGACCATCATCGGCTCGGTGATGGCGGGGGTGACTCTCCACCTCACGGCCGCCAACGACGCCGAGTCCATCATGCGGGAGATCGAGCGGGAACGGATCACCCACAGCATGCTCGTGGCGCCGGTGGCGCAGAAGATCGCGGCGCTGCCCGACCTGGAATCGTACGACGTGTCCTCGGTCCGGGTTCTCGTCTGGTGCGCGACGGCGGTGAACCAGTCGATCGCGAATACGGTGACCGAACGCACGGGGCTCAGCTGGGTGGTCGGGTACGGCATGACGGAACTGCTCGGCCTGCACTGCAATCCGGCGGAGACCCCGGAGCGATGCCGGCTCGACTCCGTCGGCTTCCCACGCTCGGACTGCGAGGTCCGGATCGTCGACCCGGACACGTTGCAGGACGTGGCGCCGGGAGCGGAGGGCGAGGTCATCGCGCGGAGTCCGGCACGAATGATCGGCTATCTCCCCGAGGAGGCCAACGCCGACGTGATCCTCGACGGTGGCTGGCTGCGCACCGGTGACATCGGCCGCGTCGAGCCTGACGGGTGGCTCGTCCTGACCGACCGGCTCAAGGACTTGATCAAGGTGTCGGGGCTGCAGGTCGCGCCCGCGGAGCTGGAGTCGACGATCCTGGCGCACCCGGCCGTGTCGGACTGCGCGGTCGTCGGCGCGCCGGACGAACGCCGCGGCGAGACGCCGGTCGCGTTCGTGGTGCTGCGGGAGCCGGCGAGTGAGGAGGAGATACTCGCCTGGCTGGGCAGCAAGCTGAGCACCTACAAGGTGCCCTCCCGGTTGATCATGGTCGCCGACATTCCGCGCACCGCATCGGGAAAGGTGCTGCGCCGCGAGCTGAAGAAGGAAGTCGCGGTGCTCGGAGGCCGGTAGCTGCCGGGTGGACCTCGGTGCGGGCACGATCACGTGCCGGGGCCCACCTCACCTGCCCCGGCCGGCGACTTCGCAAGCTAGGCGTACCCGCGAGGTGACCACCGGTGGCGCCGGATCCAGGCGGCCATCACGCCGTCACTCGACTTGGTAGGAGTGTTCGGCGGTCCAGACCGAGATCGCGCCGAGGTGCTTGCTCATGACGGACCGTGCCCGGTCCGGGTCCCCGTCGAGCAGCGCCCGGAAAATGGCGCGGTGCGCGCGGTGACTGGCGTTGGCATCCTTGGCGATGGCGTCCGGGTCCGCGGGGGCCCGCCCGGGTTCGTCGGTGAACTCGGACTGGAGCTCCATGAGAATCTCGGCGAACAGCCCGATGGCCGAATTGCCGCTCAGGCTGGCGAGTTCGAGGTGAAAACTGCGGAGATACCGCATCGAGCCGGCCGCCTTCGTGGCCTCCACCTCGGCATCCAGAACCCGCCGGAGCCTGGTGACGACCAGCGGGTCCCGGATCCGCTGCGCCACGAGGTCCAGGCAGTTGAGTTCCAGCACCCGGCGCGCCTCGACCAGGGTCTGGATGTCGGCACGGCGGTAACGCAGGTACAACGCGGCCGCTCGGCGAACCGCCCCCACTTCGGGCGCGTCGACGACCAGACCGCCACCCGGGCCGCGCCGCATGTAGGCCGTACTGTGGTGCTCGAGCAAGCGGACCGCCTCGCGGAGCACGCCACGACTCACCTCGAGCTCGTCGATCAGCGATGTCTCCGAACCGATGATCTCCCCGACCGGCCAGCCGGCGTCGACGATCCGGCGCTCGATCTGCTCGGCGATCACTTCGGCACGCTTGCGGCGATCACCATTTTCGATCGCTTCGGTCATCGACATCCTCGGAAGTTGCGTGTGGGCTGGCCCATTCCGGCCATCCTCTCATCACGAAGGATATCGCAATCCGTCCCTGAGGCGCACGGGCCCACGCCCGCATGACGCGTCGGGTCCACGCAAAGCAGGATCCGCAAAAGATCGCCGACCGGGTCCGGAGTAGTTGCCTGACGTGCACGGTTCGTGCGATCGTGGCTCCGGCGCTGCTGGGGCGCAGAACAATGAGGAGACTGATCAATGCGGATCGGGTCGATGACGATCACCAGCCTCGTCGACGGTGAGATGAGCGGCCCGCTGGGCTACTTCTATCCCGATGACGATGTCAGCGAGCTGACCGGTCTGGACCGGATGTTCGACCCGGTGAGTGGCAACGCGATCATCTCGATCGGCTCGTATCTGATCCAGGGCGGCGGGCGCGTCGTGCTCGTCGACGCCGGGGCCGGGCCACGGCCGAAGTCGCCTCCGGTCGCCGGAGGCGCGCTGCGTTCCGCGCTGCTCGCCGCCGGTGTCGACCCCGGCGAGATCACCGACGTGGTGTTCACCCACCTGCACTTCGACCACATCGGCTGGGCGACCCACGAGGGTGCGCCGTTCTTCGCGAACGCGACCTACCACTGCGACCGGCGGGACTGGGACCATTTCATGTCGCCCGCCTATGACGTGCCCGACTGGGAACAGCGGGCGACCCATCCGGAGACGGACGCCGCCGCGGTCCGCCTGGCGCCGGTCGCCGACCGGATGTCCTTTTGGGAGGGAGACGCGGAAGTGCTCCCGGGGATCAGCGCCATTGACGCCGCGGGCCACACCCCTGGCACGTGCGCGCTGGTCATCGAGTCCGCCGGCGAGCGAGGACTCCTGCTCGGCGACATCGTCCACACCCAGCCGGAACTGCTGTACGCGTGGCGGTTCCGCACGCACGACGATCCCGTGCGCGCGGTGAAGCAGATCGTGGCGATCCGCTCACTGCTCGCCGACGAGGACATTCCCTGCTCCGGGTCGCACTTTCCCGGGCTCTCCTGGGGAAAGGT
>DASZUO010000322.1:0-6553 GCA_035547575.1 Amycolatopsis sp.
TCCTCCAGCGACTCCCCCTTCCACGCGAACACCGGCACACCCCCCGGCTCCTCCACCGAGCCGTGCGGCCCCACCACCACCGCCGCCGCCGCATGATCCTGCGTCGAGAAAATGTTGCACGACGCCCACCGCACCTCCGCACCCAACGCCACCAGCGTCTCGATCAACACCGCCGTCTGCACCGTCATGTGCAACGACCCCGACACCCGCGCCCCCCGCAACGGAAACACCTCCGCATACTCCCGACGCAACGCCATCAACCCCGGCATCTCATGCTCCGCCAGCCGAATCTCCTTCCGACCGAACTCAGCCAACTCCAAATCCGCCACCGCAAACTCCACACCAGCGCGGGTGTCGTGCCGCTTGGCAACGCTTTCGGGGGTCATAGGGCATTTCCTCCAAGGTTTGGCGACACCTGAACAGTACCGTTGTCCGTTCGCAGGCGAACACCCTCAAGAGGAGGCGTCGACGTGCCGATACCCGGCCCCGAGACCCGGATCGTCGAGCTGCGTGTGCCCGGTCTCACTGGCGTCACCGGTGAGTCCCTGCTGGACGCGGTGAGCACGGTGGAGGTCGCGGGTGACGGGGTAGGCCGCGTGATCCGCCCGTCGGACCGGTTGCGCCGCCCCGCGCCCGGCCCGGTGCTGCAGGCGCTCGGCCGGTCGGTGCCCCGCACGCTCGAGGGGTATCTGTGGGGCCGGATGACCTCGGGCGGCGCCGCGAAGGCCGCGTGGGCGCTGCTGTTCCCGTTCTCGCTGGCCAACGTCGCGCACTGGATGCTGCCGCCGGTCCCCGAAGGCAGCCGGCCGGCGCGGGTGCTCGGCGGAACCTGCCGTGGCCTGCTGCGGATCGCGGCGCTGCTGCTGACGATGTTGCTCGTCGCGCAGCTCGCGGTCATCGCGCTCGACATGCTCGCCACCCAGTGCCTGGCGCCCGGCGCGCGCTGCCTGACCGCGATACCGGACGGGGTGCGCGTACTGGGCTGGTTACGCACAGCGGCGGGCCTGCTCCCGCTCGCCGTGGTGATCTTCGTGTTGCACCGGATCTCGGGCACCAACTGGACTGTCACGTCGCAGGACGTCGCGCCGCAGCGGGGCAGCCTCCCCGGTGACGCGCTGCGCGGCGGCAAGGACGCGCCGGTCCTGCGGACGCTCCACGTCGTGAGCGCGCTCGCGATCGTCGCGCTACTGGCGCTCGGTGGCCCGTTCCGGGTGCCGGACTCGGTGCCGGAACTGGTCGCGTGGATCTGCGCGCTCGGGCTGGTGCTGACCACCCTGCTGACCGCCGCGGCGGGTGTCCGCGACCTGCGGCGGTGGGCCCGGCGCAGCGTCACGACGTTCGCGTGGCTCGTGCTGGTGGCGGTCATCGCGTTCACACCGCAGGTGCCGGACGGGTCGGACGCCACCGTGCAGGCGCTGGGCGCCGCGCTGCTGGCGGTCTCGGTGCTGTTCGCGCTCGCGCTCGTCCCGGCCGCGCTGCTGGTCCGCCGCACGTGGCGTGACCTGCCGAAACGGCTGCGGCCGTGGCTCGGTGGCTGGGCGGCGGCGCCGGTTCTGGTGCTGGCCGTGCTGCTCGGGAGCGGGTTCGGCGCGGGGCTGGCGATCGCGCTGCGCCGCCTGACCGGCGCGTCCTGGCTGCGGCTGCCGGACAGCTACACCCCGGTCACCACGCTGTGGGGTGCCGGCCTGGCGCTCGCGGCAGTACTCGGGCTCATCGGGTTCGCGGTCGCGGTGCCGCTGCGGCGGCGTCGCCGGGGTGTGCCCGAGATCGTGCGCATGCTGCAGGACAACTCCGCTGACCAGCAGCTCGCGGCGGCCGCGTGGGCGCGGTCGGCCTGGGAACGACGGCACCTGCATCAGCTGGCCGTTGGCGTCATCGCCGGCATGTCGGTGTGCGCGGCGGCGTTGCTGGCGGCGCGTTTCGGCTTTCACTTCGTGCCCGGCTGGCTCGACCCGATCTCCGCGGTCGGCGTGTTCGCGCTCGGCGCGATGGCGCTGGGCCTGCTGCGCGTGGTGTACACGGCGGCGACGAAACCGGGCCGCAACCGGCACCTCGGCGCGCTGGCCGACCTGGTGTGCTTCTGGCCGCGGGCATCGCATCCGGCCGTTCCGCCTTGTTACGCGCTCAAGGTCGTGCCCGAACTGGCGGCCCGCGCGAAGGAGCACCTCGCGGAGCCCAACACCCGCGTGGTGCTCAGCGGGCAGAACGTCGGCAGCGTGCTCGCGTTGGTCGCGACCGCGCGGCTGGCCCACGACCTCGGCGACGCCGACCGCGAGCGGATCGGCCTGATCACCGCCGGTTCGCCGCTGCAATGGGGCTACCAGCGGGCGTTCCCCGCGGTGCTGCCGCTGACCTCACTGGCCGCGCTCAACGGCGAGCTCGGCGGGCGGTGGCGCGGGCTGGCACGCGGCACCGACATCTTCGGCGGCAGCGTGACGACCTGGCGGCACACGGTCGTCGACGACAAGCTGCTCGGTATCGGTTTCCACGCGAACGGCCAGATCGGCCCGCTGGACGTGGCGGCACCCGGCCCGGCGGGCGCGCTCGTGCTGGGCGGCGACCACTGGCTGCCCGACCCGATGCAGAACACGTCGGGCACGCGGCGCTGGGCGGCGGGCGTGCTCGCCCACTCCGACTACGAGATCGACCCGGAATGGGACCGCGCGGTCGCGATGGCGGCCGGCCTGGAGTTCCCGGACCGGCCGTCCACGCGGCCCTTCGGCGAGCAGGTCCCGCTGTTTCCGGACCTACCGCGCTTCAACCTCAACTTCACTCGCTGACCGCTTGCCCACCAACGAGTGCCGTCGGCTGTAGGCGAAGTAGATCACCACGCCGACGACCATCCACGCCACGAACCGCAGCCAGGTCAGCACGGTCAGGTTGAGCATCAGCCACAGGCAGGCGAGGATCGCCAGTACCGGGATCACCGGCACCCAGGGCACGCGGAACGCGCGCGGCAGTTCGGGATGCGTCCTGCGCAGCACGAGGACACCGGCCGACACCAGCACGAACGCGAACAGCGTGCCGACGTTGACCATCTCTTCGAGCTTGTCGGCCGGGAAGAACGTGGCGGCGACCGCGACGAGGAGACCGACCAGCACCGTCGCGCGGGCGGGCGTGCCCCGCTTGCCGGTGCGCGCGAGCCCGCGTGGCAGCAGATTGTCGCGTGACATCGCGAACAGCACCCGCACCTGGCCGAGCATCAGCACCATCACGACGGTGGTGAGCCCGGCGAGCGCGCCGACGGAGATCACGTTGGCGGCCCAGTCGACGCCGTTCGCGGAGAAGGCGGTGGCAAGTGTCTTGTGACTGCCGTCGCCCGCGCTGGTGGCGAGGTTCTTGTACGACGTCATGCCGACGACCACGAGGGCCACGGCGACGTAGAGGACGGTCACGATCGCCAGCGAGCCGAAGATACCGCGCGGCACGGACCGCTGCGGGTTCCTGGTCTCCTCGGCCGTGGTGGCGACGATGTCGAAACCGATGAACGCGAAGAACACCAGCGACGCGCCCGCGAGCAAGCCGAACGCACCGAACGAACTGCTGGCGCCGCCCGCGATGATCGAGAACAGTGACTGGTTGACGCCGGTCTCCCCCGCGCCGCCGCTGGCGCCGTGCGGAACGAACGGGTGGTAGTTGGCGGACTTGATGTAGAACGCGCCGAGCACGATGACGAACAGGACGATCGCGACCTTGATCGTGGTGATCACCATCGAGAAGCGCGACGAAAGCTTCGTGCCGATCGCGAGCAGCGTGGCCAGCACGATCACGAGCACGAGTGCGCCCCAGTCGACGGTGAGCCCGCCGAGGCTGAAGGTCGACTTCACGCCGTCGCCGAACAGGTAGCCGAGCACGGTCTCGAGGTAGACCGACCAGCCCTTGGCCACCGCGGCCGCACCGACCGCCAGTTCGAGGACGAGGTCCCAGCCGATGATCCACGCCATGAACTCGCCGAACGTGGCGTAGGAGAAGGTATAGGCGCTTCCCGCGACCGGCACGGTGGACGCGAACTCCGCGTAGCAGAGCGCGGCGAGGCCACAGGCGACCGCGGCGAGCACGAACGCCACCGACACGGACGGTCCCGCGTAGTCGCCCGCCGTGCGCGCGGTGAGCGTGAAGATGCCGGCCCCGATCACGACTGCGACGCCGAACACCGTCAGGTCCCAGGTACTCAGGTTTCTCCTGAGTCTCGTCCCCGGTTCGTCCGTGTCCTTAATGGACTGCTCGATCGACTTCGTCCGCCACAACCCGTTGCCTGGCAAGGTGCGCTCCTTCCGGTGGCCTGGATCTCAGGTCCGGAAAGTCACCCTAACTCGGATGGATGAACGTGGCGAATTGAGCGCCTGCCAAGGCAAACGGGTGGATCAGACCAGTCGGCCGACGATCTGAAGCGCAGCGCGAGGCCACACTGCCACGTGCGGCTACGACACCTCAGACAAGCTCACGGTCCAGGTCCGGTTCCAGGTAGATGAGCCGCGCGTTGGGGACCTTGGCGCGCACGCGTGCCTCGGCGTCGTCGATGGCCTGGGCGACGTCAGCCAGTTCCAGGTTCGGGGTGAGCGCGAGCTTCGCGGCGACGAGCAACTCGTCGGGCCCGAGGTACTGGGTGCGGATGTGGATGACGCGGTCGACCTTGCCGCACGCCAGCTCGTGCATGATCAGCTCGAGTTCCTGTTCGGTCGCGCCCTCGCCGATCAGCAGGCTCTTCATCTCGACGATAAGGATGATCGCGATGACGCCGAGCAGGGTGCCGATCATGATCGTGCCGATGCCGTCCCACACCGGGTCACCGGTCAGCTCGGCCAGCCCGACGCCGATGAGCGCGAAGACCAGGCCGAGCAGTGCTCCGGTGTCCTCGAGGAGCACGACCGGTAGTTCCGGGGTGCGGGACTGGCGGATGAAGCCCCACCAGGACACCGAACCCTTGATCTTGGCCGATTCCTTCATCGCGGTGGTGAAGCTGTACCCCTCGAGGCCGATCGCGACGACCAGGATGATCACCGCGATCAGTGGCGAGGTCAGCGGTTCTGGATGCTGGACCTTGTGGATCCCTTCGTACAGCGCGAAAGCCGACCCGAGGGTGAACAGCATCAGCGCGACGACGAAGGAGTAGAAGTAGCGTTCCCGCCCGAAGCCGAACGGGTGCTCCCGCGTCGCCCGGCGCTGCGACGTCTTGTGGCCGAGCAGCAGCAGCCCCTGGTTCGATGTGTCGGCGATCGAGTGCACGGACTCCGCCAGCATCGACGACGACCCCGTGAACAGGAACCCGACGAACTTGGCGACGGCAATCCCGGCGTTGGCGCCCAGCGCCGCGAGAATCGCCTTCGTCCCACCGCTAGCCGACACATCGACCCCCTGAAGTTCCAACCGAATTGTCGGGTTGGAGCCTACGGGGCGTCAGCGCAGCAGCGGGAGGCCACCGACAAGTTTGCCGATCTTGTTGCGCGGGCCGAGCACGCTGATCGCGTAGTAACCGGGCTCCTCGGTGCCGGCCAGGCTGCCCCGGTACTCCTCGTAAGACGTGCTGGCCTGCGCGTGCTTGGACATATCCGCGACGAAGACGCCCTCCTTCGTCACGGCCTTGGCGCGGATCTCGCTCAGCTTGGCTGCGTCCGCCGCGAGGATTGAGCACCCGGCCCACGGCAGCCCAGCGTGGGTCTGCCCCGCGGCGTCCTCGGCAGGCTCCCCAACGGCGGCGGGCAGCACCGCCCCGACAGCCGCGCCGAGGCACGCCGTCGCGTTGGCGATGAGGCCGGCACCGAGTCCCGGATCGGCGACGATGACCCACTTGAGCCTCGCGGTGCGCGTGGTGACACCCGCCTGCGCATCTTCTTCGAGGATCGCCGTCAGTTCCTGATGTTCTGTGGTCATATCATGGAACGCTAGGTATAGATTCCACTCTCAGCTACTAGATCCGAACTTAGTTCGACGAGGGAGCGCAGATGGCGGTGCTGGACGAACTTGATCAGGCGCTCTTGCGGGAATTGCAACGCGATGGTCGCCGGACCAACCGCGGGCTCGCGGCGGCCACGGGTGTGTCCCCGTCGACGTCGCTGGAGCGGGTCCGCGGCATGCGCGAGCGCGGCGTGATCCGGGGTTTCCTGCTCGACGTGGACCTCGCGGAGATCGGCCGCCCCGTGCAAGCCCTGATCGCGATCCGCATCAAACCCCCATCGCGGCGCGTCATCGAGGCGTTCCGCGAGTGGGTCACGGTGCTGCCGGAGACCGTGGGCGTCTTCGTGGTCTCGGGCGGCGAGGACTTCCTGGTGCACGTGGCGGTGCCCGACAACCAGGCGCTGTACGCGTTCGTCATCGACCGCCTCACCCAACGCCAGGAGGTGGCCGACGTCAGGACGAGCGTGGTGTTCGAACACATCAGGAGCAAGGTGATCGAACCAACGAAACGGCAACGCAAATCTTAAAGGGAAGCCGGTCGTGTGGTCATCCCGTCGCCTGCCAACGCAAGGATCACGGTGAGCTGGGCCCGCAACCTCGCTGCCCGACTCGCGCCTGATAACGCAAGCTTGCGGGCCCGGCTCACCGTGATATCTCC
>DASZUO010000323.1:0-14310 GCA_035547575.1 Amycolatopsis sp.
CCACGTCGGTCTCGTTCACTGATTTGGTCACGAGCGGTTTCCCTACCCCTTTTTGTGGATTTTCCTGCGCAGCAGACCACCGACGACCCCGCCGAGGGCCGCACCGGCCAGCACGTCGGTCGGGTAATGCACCCCGAGCACGAGCCTGGAGGCCAGCATCGGCGGCACCAGGGCGGGAACCAGGTTACGCCCGGTCAACCCCGAGTACAGCACCGCCGCCGCCGTCGTGGATGTCGCATGCGACGACGGGAAGCTCAGCCGGCTCGGCGTGCCGACCAGGACCTCGACGGATGCGTCCTCCGGGCGCGGGCGGCGGACCACCCGCTTGACCGCGATCGACGCGGCGTGTGCCCCGACCACTCCGGCGGCCGCGACCAGCCAGTCCTTGCGGCGCTTCTTGTCGACGGCGGCACCGACGACACCCGCCGCGAACCAGCCGATGCTGTGCTCTCCGAAGTGCGACATGCCACGGGCGGCCTTGACCGTGGCCGGACGCTTCAGCGTCCGCTGCACTACAGAGAGCACGCCGATCTCGGCCGATCGGGTTGCCTTGCTCTCAAGCATCGATGCTCCCGTCCAGCGGCGCGCCGTCGGTCAGGTGGGGAGCGATCTTGTTGTCGAACACGGACAGTGCCGAGCCGATCGCCATGTGCATGTCCAGGTACTTGTAGGTGCCAAGGCGCCCGCCGAAGATCACGTTGTGCTGCTTGGCCTCGGCCTTCGCCAGCTCGCGGTAGCGCTCCAGCTTCTCGCGGTTCTCCGGCGTGTTGATCGGGTAGTACGGCTCGTCGTCCTCCTTGGCGAAGCGGGAGAACTCGCGGAAGATGACCGTCTTGTCCGTCGGGTAGTGCTTGCGCTCCGGGTGGAAGTGCCGGAACTCGATGATGCGCGTGTAGGGGATCTCTTCGTCGTTGTAGTTGACGACCGAGGTGCCCTGAAAATCGCCCGTGGGCGCGACTTCGGACTCGAAGTCGACGGTGCGCCAGGTGAACCGGCCCGCCGAGTAGTCGAAGTAGCGGTCGAGCGGGCCCGTGTAGACGGTCGGGACACCGGCCGGGATGTGCCCGCGGACGTCGAAGTAGTCGACGTTCAGCCGGACCTCGATGTTCTCGTGGGCGGCCATCTTCTCCAGCCACGCGGTGTAGCCGTCGACGGGCAGGCCCTCGTAGGTGTCGTTGAAGTACCGGTTGTCGAACGTGTAGCGGACCGGCAGGCGCGTGATGATGTTCGCGCCCAGCTCCTTCGGGTCGTTCTCCCACTGCTTGGCGGTGTAGCCGCGGATGAACGCCTCGTAGAGCGGCCTGCCGACCAGCGAGATGGCCTTTTCCTCGAGGTTCTGCGCGTCCTCGGTCCGGAACTCCGACGCCTGCTTGGCGATCAGCTCGCGCGCCTCGTCCGGCGTGTGCGACTTGCCGAAGAACTGGTTGATCAGGCCGAGGTTCATCGGGAACGAGTAGACCTGGTCCTTCACCTTGGCGAACACGCGGTGCTGGTAGCCGGTGAACGAGGTGAACTGGTGCACGTAGTCCCACACGCGCTTGTTCGAGGTGTGGAACAGGTGCGCGCCGTAGCGGTGCACCTCGATCCCGGTCTCGGGCTCCGGCTCGCTGTAGGCGTTGCCGCCGATGTGGTGGCGCCGCTCCAGCACGAGCACCCTCTTGCCGAGCTGCGTGGCGGTCCGCTCCGCGACGGTCAGCCCGAAGAAGCCGGAACCGACCACGATCAGGTCGAACCCGGTGAAATCGGCGGCGGTGTGCTCAGTTCGGTTCGTGTGCTCGCTCACGGGCGTCGAGGGTACCCACGTAACCGAACGCGACCGCACCCGCCGCTGGTTAAGCCCGGTTCTGTAATCCCGGCAGCACGTCGGCCACCACTTGTTCAAGCACTGTTTCCCGGCCGGCATACGGGCCGCTGGACCGGGGCCAGTGCACGACGACGTCGGTGAAACCGAGCTCGGACGCCCGGCCCACCGCGTCGGTGAACGCCTGCACGCTGGACAACGAGAAAACCGGCGCGGAGTCGACGCTCAGATACCGGGCCACGCCCGCGCGGTCCCGGCCCGACTCGTCGAGGATGTCGTCGAAGCGCTTGCCGAGTTCGGCGATCTTGCCCCACCACGCGTCGAGGCCTCCCGCGCGTTCGGGGTCGTCTGGTCCGGCGCCGGTGGTGACCCAGCCGGCACCGAAGCGAGCGGCCAGCCGCATCGCCCGCGGCCCGTTCGCGGCGACGAGGAACGGCAGCCGCGGGCGCTGCACCGGGCCTGGCAGGTTCCGGGCCTGCTTGATTTCGTAGTACTCGCCGGAGAAGTCGAATCGGTCGGTCATCAGCAGCCCGTCGAGGGCCTCGAGGAACTCGGCGAAGCGGTACGCGCGCTGCTTCGGGGTCAGCTGTGGCTCGCCGGCCACGACCGTGTCGTAGCCGAGGCCACCCGCGCCGACGCCCAGGATGATCCGCCCGTCGGCGACGTCGTCGAGGGTGATCAGTTCGCGCATGAACGGCACGGGCCGGCGGAAGTTCGGGGAGGCGACGAAGGTGCCGAGGCTGATGTTGGTGGTGACGGTCGCGGCTGCGGTGAGCGTGGGTATCGCGGAGAACCACGGACCGTCCACCAGCGATCTCCAGCCGAGGTGGTCGTAGGTCCAGGCGTGGTCGAAGCCGTATTCCTCGGCCGCACGCCATTTGGGCTCGGCCGCCCACCACCGGTCCTCGGGCAGAATCACAATGCCTACGCGCACCGGGCAACGCTATCGGTCGGCGGGGCGCCGGGGACAATGGTGGTGTGGAGAAACCCCTGCTGATCGCTTCGGACGTCGACGGCACCCTGCTCGACGCCTTCGAGCGGTTGTCCCCCCGGACCACGGCCGTGGTGCACCGCGCGGCCGAGGACGGGGTGCCGATAGTGCTGGCGACCGGCCGGCCGCCCCGGTGGATCCCGGCGGTCGCGAGCGCCGCGGGCCTGACCGGGTACGCGGTGTGCGCGAACGGTGCCGTGCTGTACGACATCGGCGACGACCGGATCGTCGCGGTCAACGGCCTGCTCCAGCCGAGTCTGCTGGTCGAGGTAGTCGAAGAGGTCGAGAAGGCGCTGCCGGGCTGCGGGTTCGCCGCGGAACGGATCGGCGAGCGGGCGGTCGACCCCGACGTACGCAACCTCGTGATCGAGCAGTCCTATCGCAATCCGTGGGGGGACGGCGAGGGACTGCGGGTTCCGCGCGCCGAGGTCACCGGCCATCCGGCGATGAAACTCCTGGTCAGCCGCCCGGGGATGCGCTCGGACGAGATGGCCGAGGCGGTGCGCGCGGTGCTCGACCGGTCCGTGGACGTGACTTTCTCGGCAGGCACCGGGCTGATCGAGATCGCGGCGCACGGCATCACGAAGGCGACCGGCCTCGCCGAGGTCGCGCAGCGGTTCGGCGTGTCCGCGGACCGGGTGATCGCGTTCGGCGACATGCCCAACGACATCGAGATGCTGCGCTGGGCGGGGCACGGCGTGGCGATGGCCAACGCGCACCCCGCGGTCCGGGCCGCGGCCGACGAGATCACCGGGCCGAACACCGAGGACGGCGTCGCGCAGGTCCTGGAGCGCTGGTTCTGACCGCGGTCAGCCGGGGCAGGGGACGTAGGCCAGGCGCGGATCGCCGTCGAGGCGGCGGATCAACCCGGCCGCCTCGTCGTCGCGGGGGTAGACGGTGACCCACTCGTCGTAGCCCTCGCGGTGGAACGTCGCCACCTCGTAGCTACCGGCGACGTCCGGGCCGGCCACGCATTTCTGCGCGGTGCCGTATCCGAGCGACGAGCCTGTCACGAGTGCGGGCCTGCGCAGCGTGGCCACGTATTCGACGTCGTCATCGTCGCGAGCCTCGTTGTGCTGATCGCCGGTGAGGACGACCATGTGGTAACCGACGCCGTACGCGAGCGCCGCGGCGCCGGTGCTGATGACGGCCCCCGCGGGCAAGCGCGCGGCAAGCCACGAGCCGATCTCGGCCGTCTGCGCGAGCCGGTCACGCCAGCCGAGCACGGTGGCACGCTCGTTCGCCGCGACGGGCAGGCTCAGCCCGCACAGCACGAGCGCCGCGACGGGCACCCACCGACTCGACCGCCGCGGCACCGGCGAGGGCCGGCGATGGCGGGCCAGCAGCCTCGTCACGACCACGGCGAACAGCGCGGCGAGGAGGAAGGCGTACGCGGTGACCGACATCTCGGTCGCCGGCCAGGTCAGCAGGGGCTGGTCGTAGTAGGTGGCGCGCCAGGCGAGCCAGGGCACGGCGACGACCAGCAGCGCGAGCACATAGCCGCCAGGGGCCCACCAGTTCGAGCGGCGCCGGGCCGCGGTGGTGGCGAGCCACAGTGCGGCGGCGATCGCGAGCGCCAGGCCGTCGGGCCGGGTCATCATCGCGAGCGCGGCCAGCACCCCGGCGGCGACCGGGTGGCGGGTGAGCACCGCGTACAGCACCGCGAGCACGAGCAGCACGAACAGCGGGGTCTCGGTGCCCGCGCACTCGTACGCGGCAAGGCCGCTCGCGGCCGCGGTCAGCACCCCGGCCAGCGGGCCGAAGCGGTGCGCGAGCAGCACGCAGCCCAGCGCGCAAGCCACGCTGAGCACGACCGCGCCACGCACGACGTCCGCGCCGAACAGCGCCTTGGGCAGCGTGACCAGCACGAGCCAGGCGAAGTTCGAATAGTCCTCGTGCCGCTCCCCGATGTTGAAGACGGCGCCGTTCCCGGCGGCGATGTTCCCGGCGTAGCGGAAGGTGACGAAGGCCCGGTCGGGAACCGTGGCGAAGATCAGTTGCTGGAGCAGGGCGAAGGCGACCGCGACCAGCGGCAACCCGGCCCGCCATGCGCGGGAGCGGGGCCAGGTGGTGAGAATGATCGCCGCCAGCACCAGCCACACGGCGACCGCGGCAATCATCACGGTCTTTTCGCGCCCCCTCCGGCGAGATCCCTACGCGAAAAGTATCGTGCTCGCGCTCCAGTCGTTTCTTCGAGGTCAGGCGGGCTGGGGCGCGGGCTCTCGCAGTCGGGTGCCTGCCGCGGCCAGCGCGGTGAGCAGGTCCGCGACGGTGAACATCACCCGGGACGCCAGCGCGAACGCCAGCGCCTGGCCGGCGGGCAGGCCGGCGCCGGTAAGGACCGCCACAAGCACTGCCTCCCGGACGCCCGCGCCGCTGGGCAGCAGGAACGCGAACGTGCCAGCCGTCATCGCAAGGGTCATCGCGCCGATGCAGGTCAGCAGCGGTACCGAGCCCGCAAGCAGCCACAGGTGCACGCCCTGCAGGGTCCACGCGACCAGCGCCGCGCCGACGGACCTGCCGATCGGGCCGAAGGTCAGCTTCGACTCCAGCGGTGGCCGGCGCAGGATCCGCAGCACCAGGGCGGCGCCCCAGTTGAGCACCGCGGGGTGCAGCACCAGCGCGATCGGCAGCACCGCGAACAGCCAGCCGCGCGGGCCCGCCAGCATCGCCAGTGGCGCCGCGGCGACGAGACCGATCCCGAACTGCAGGAGCGACCCGCTGAACACGCGCGCCCGGGACAGGCCGGCTTTGCGGCCCAGTTCCATCTGGAGCAGATACGCCCACACCGAGCCCGGCACGTACTTGCCGAGTTGCCCGACCAGGCAGATTCGGGCACCCCGCCGGTAGCCGACCGGCTCGCCGAGGCCGTCGACCACGACCTGCCAGCCGTAGGCCGACACGGCGATGCTCGCGATGAGCGCGATCAGCGCCAGGCCGGACATTTCCCACGGGATGTCGCGCAGGGTCCGCCAGAATTCACTCCAGTTCTGGGCGAGGACGCGAATCGCGAAACCGACGACCACCACGATCGCGACCCAGCGGATCGCGTCGACGATTCTGGTGGTCATGGCGTCAGACGGTAACAGTGATGACCTTCGTGAATTCCCGAAGGAGGTCGTAGCCGTCCCAGACCGCGGAAAACGTCAGCGCGGACCCGAACGGCACCACCCGGTCCACCCCGGCCTTTCCGGCGAATTCGAGCAGTTCCGCGCGGGAGAACCCGAAATGCGTGACGGTCTGATCCTTTCGCACTACCAACGGTACGACTTCGTCGAGTGACGACACTCTCGAATGAGTGAATACGCCGGCGCCGAGCCATTCCCGCGGTATCTCGCCGGATTCGAGGCTGGTCACCGCGTCGCTGTCGAAATGGATCCTCGAGACCCGGCCGTCGGCGGCGGCGCCGTAGGTCGACACGCGTTTCTGCACCGCCATCGACGGGTCGGTCACGTGACCTTTGTCGGCGGCCACCGCGACGAGCAGCGAACGGAACTCCGCCGACTCGTCACCGCCGATCCAGAACACGCCGCGCGGCGACGAACACGCGGCCTGGTCGAACCAGTACGCGTCGTTGAAGAAGCCCTCCACCGCCGCCCGCCGCTGGGTGGCGGTCGCCCGCCGCCAGCCCTCGGCCGACACGATCGCGAACGACGACCGGTCCGGGAACGTCAGGTCCCGTGCGTGCGGCGCCAGCGGAAACCGGCGCAGCGCCCGCACCGAGTCGTCACCACCCCACAGCACGCGCAGGTCGGCTGCCGCCGACAGCGCCGCGGTCAGGTCGTCGTCGCGGTCGTAGCTCAGGAAATGCTGCGTGCGGGCGATCACCGGGTCCTCGATGGACCGCCACGCGTCCACGATCGCCTCGGCGGCGGCACCGGCGCGCGGCGAGATACGCACGACGTTCGTGTTGCCCGCCAACGCCGACAGCGCCCACGAGTACACGAACACGGTGTCCACATTGGCGGGCGGCACGTGGAACACCACGCCGCGGGGCCGGCGCAAGCCGTCCAGCCGGGACAGTTGCCGCTCCATCTCCGATCGGCGCAGGAAAAAGCCCAGCGACGCCAGCTCCGGGTACCGGCGGCCCAGCGCGAGCAGTTTCCGCGAGAACGTGGCCAGGAAGTGCACGACACGCTCGTCGCCGACCCGCAGGCCGGACGGCGCGAGCTCGAACGGGACGGTCATGCGGCGACGGTATCCGAGCAGCCGCGCACCTCCGCCTTCGGCAACCGGCCGAGCACCGAGAACCTCTTGCCCGGCCAGTCGCCGTCGTCGATCCCGTGACACACGCCGAGATCCTCGGTGAGCAGCACGTGCCCGGGGTAGGACCGCGGCAGCGTGCTCACCACCTCGATCACCCCCGGCTCGCCCACCGGCTGCTGGCGCCAGGTGCGCGGATCGCGGATCACGACGTCCGCGAAGTCCGGGCAGTACAGGCCGTCGCCCGAGGGGCCTTCGAGGAACACCGTGCCGATCTGCTCGACCATCCCGTAGTAGTTGTGGATCCGCCGCAGGCCGGTGTCCTCGGCGAAGCGCCGCCGGAACTCCGCGTTGTCCACCGACCGGTCGCTGAGCTTTTTCCAGCCGCCGGAGTGGATCAGGATGCCGTTGGACAGATCGAGCCGATGCTCGCGCGCGACCTCGTACAGGTGCTGCCACACCAGGAAGGTGAACCCGAAGACGAGGAACGGCTCGCCGCCGAACGTGTCGAGAAAGCGCTTCACCGCGTCGATGTCGGGCCGCTCGGACTCGTCGAGCACGTAGGTGTGCTTGCGCCCGAAGTTCGCCATGCCCAGCACACCCGCGCCACGCGCGGACGGCGAGCGGACGATGTTCTTGCGGTCCACCACCAGCATCGGCAGCCGCGCCGGCCCGAGCACGGTCCGCAGGGTCGCCGCGAGATGCCGGGTCTGGGCGGCCGCGGCAGCCCTGTCGAGATGGATCCGCGACGGCGCGCCCGTGGTGCCCGACGAGGTGAGGACCCGGAACACCTCGCCGTCCGGGATGCTTTTCAGCTCGTGCGTCTTGAACAGCCGCACTGGCAGCCACGGCAGGTCCGCGACCTCGGTGAACGGGCCGGACACGCCGAGCGCGGCCAGGATCCGGTCGTACGCCGCGCAGCGCTCGCGGTGGTATCGCGTGAGTTCCGACAGTTCGGCGACCAGGTTCACACGAGCCCCGCCAGTGCCTGGTAGTCGATCTTGCCGCTGGCCAGCAGTGGCACGGCGTCGATCGGCCGCACGTCGAACCCCGACGGGTGCAGGTGCAGCCGCTCGCCGAGCGCACGCGACGCCTGCCTGCACACCTCGTCGTCGATGCCCGCGGTGACTTCCACGAACAGCACGACCTTGTCGTCGCCCGCGATCGCCGCGACGATCTCGATGTCCGGGGCGGCCGCGCGCGCGGCCTGTTCCAGGTCGTCGAGGCTGTTCCGGTTGCCGAACACCTTGCCGATCCGCTTGAGCCGTCCGGTGACGAACAGGAAGCCTTCCTCGTCGAGGTAGCCCAGGTCGCCGGTCGCGAGCACGCCGCCGAGTTCGTCGCCCGCCGTGAGAGCGGCAGCGTCCTCGGCGTAGCCCATCATCACGTTCGGCCCGCGGTAGACGATCTCGCCGGTGATCTTCGGGTGGGTGGTCTCGGACCCGTCGCCGTGCCGGATGCTGAACCGCCCGCCCGGCAACGCGAGGCCGACGGAGTCGGGCTTGTCCGCGAGCCGGTCCGCCGGCATCGTCGCCATCCGCGGCCCGGCCTCGGTCTGCCCGTACATCACGTAAAGACCGCCGCCCACAGCGCGCATCTTCGCGCCGAACTCCTCGACCAGCTCGGGCCGCAGCTTGCCCCCTGCCTGGGTGAGCCTGCGCAGCCGCGGGTACGTGGCCGGGTCGAACTTGAGGCGCCGCAACATCTCGTAGTGGTAGGGCACCGCGGCCAGTGACGTGCAGCCGTGCTCGGTCACCGCGGTCCAGAAGGCGCGGCTGAGGATGCCCGACGGCTCGACGACGACGGTCGCGCCCCGCGCGAGGTTGGAGTTCAGCACGGAGAGCCCGTAGGCGTAGTGCGGCGGCAGGCTGGTCGGCGCGACGTCGTCCGGGCCGATGGCGAGCACTTCGGCGATCCCGTGCGCGTTGGCGAGGAGGGCGTCCCTGGACAGCCGGACGAAATGCGGGCTTCCGGTCGACCCGCTCGTCGCCATCAGCACCGCGAGATCGGGGTGCGGCCGCTCACCGCCCTCGGTGCGGATCCAGTGCCCGTCCTTGGCGACGTACCCGCACGGCGGCTCGTCCTCCGGCGCCGCCAGCACCGCGCCCGGCTGGAAGCGTTCGACCATCGTCATCAGCGCGCCGGTGTCCAGCGCCGGATCGAGCAGCGCGATCGCCCGCGCGCCTTCGAACGCGCCGAGATACCGCAGCACGCCCGGCAGATCGACGGCCGTTCGCGCGAACAGCACACCTTCCGGCAGGGCGGCGAGCTTCTCCGCCTCCCGCGTCACCGCGGCCGTGAGACCGGCTCCGGCGAGCGTCCGTCCGCCTGCCACGTCGACGATCCGGGCGCCGTCCCCGATGAGCCTCACAGCACCAAGCCTCCGTCGACGCCCAGCACCTGCCCCGTCACGAACGACGCCTCGTCACCGGCCAGGAACCGGATCACGCTCGCGACCTCCTCCGGACGGCCGGCCCGCCCCAGCGACGCCCGCAGGTCCTTGCCGACGTCCCCGGTCAGGCCCGTCTCGATCAGCCCCGGCGCCACCGCGTTCACCCGGATGCCGAAGCGGCCGAGCTCCTTCGACGCGGACTTCGCGATGTTCGACGCGGCGGCCTTGGACGCCGCGTACAGGGTCTGGCCCGGCGCGCCCCGCTCGCCGACGATCGACGCGAGCACCACGATCGACCCGCTCTTGCGCCGCATCATGGCCCGCGCGGCGGCCTGCACGGTGTGCAGCGTGCCGGAGACGTTGGTGTTCAGCACATCGTCGGTGTCGCGGATCATGCCCAGCACGCCCTCGGCGTAGACGCCGGCGTTCGCGACGACCACGTCCAGCCGGCCGTGGGCCTTGGCGACCGCCCGCACCACCGCGGCCACCGCCTCGGCGTCTCGTACGTCCAGCACGACGCCCTCCACGCCGAGGGAGGCCGCCGCCTCCTTCGCGCGGGCCTCGTCGCGAGCTGTGAGCACCACGGACGCGCCCGCTTCGGCCAGCGCACGCACGGTGGCGAGGCCGATGCCGCGGGCGCCGCCGGTGACCAGTGCGACCTTGCCATGGAGGCTCACCCCTTGAGCTCCCGCAGGATGTCCAGCGCGACCTTGAACGAGCTGATGTCGATGACCTGGTCGGTGTCGAGCTCGACGCCGAACTCGTCCTCGATGGCGGCCACCAGGCTCATGTGGCCGACCGAGTCCCACGCCTCGATACCCCGGTACTCGAGCTTCTCAACGTCGACGTCAGCGTCGAGGTCCAGCGCCTCCACGAAGACGGCACGCAACTTTTCGTTCAACGGTCTCGTCCTTCCCACGCCTGAACCAAGGTAGAGATGCTCGCGGGCAGCCGGTCGATCAGCCCATCGGGTGGAAGTGCCGCCTTGCCCTTGAGCCACGGTTCGAGCTGGTCAATCGTGTCTTCGGCAAGGCCCATTCTGGTCAGGCCGACGACGTTGAGACCGGTGACCCGCGCGGGGTTGCCGACCGAGACGGTGAACGCGCCGACCTCACGGCGGACCGCGGCGCCCATGCCCACCATGGCGCCCGGCCCGATCCGCACCCGCTGATGGACGATCGCGCCCATCCCGAGGTTGGCCAGCGACCAGATGTGCACATGCCCGCCGAGCACGACATTGGAGGCCAGGGTGACCGAGTCACCGACCAGGCAGTCGTGCGCGACATGACTGCCCCGCAGGAAGTACCCGCCGTCGCCGATCACCGTTTCCCGGTGGGTGCCCTGGTGCACGCTGACGTACTCGCGAATCCGGTTGCCGCTGCCGATGCGCACCCCGGCGCCCGCGGGTTCGTCGTCCCACCCGGGATGCGGGCCGTCGCGGTCCTCGGCGGGCGTGCCGATTGTGACATGTGGACCGATCCAGTTACCGTCGCCGAGCGCGGCGGGCCCGCGGATGACCGTGTACGGACCGACGATGTTGCCGTCGCCGAGTTCGACTCCCGGCCCCAGCACCGCGGTCGGGTGGATTCGGTTCACGGGCGCAGACACTACCGTTTGCAGAAAGGATCGCTTGCCGCATGATTCCCATCACCTCCGTCGACGTCCGCGATGCCGAGTCACTGGTGCTCGAGGTGTTGCGGTCGGGAACCCTGGCGCAGGGGCCGATGGTCGTGCGCCTCGAGGAGGCGTTCGCGCGGCTGTCCGGGACGGCGCACGCGGTGGCGGTCAACAGCGGCACGACGGCGCTGGTCGCGGCGCTACAGGCGCTCGATCTCGGACCGGGCGACGAGGTGGTCACATCGCCGTTCACGTTCGTGGCCACGCTCAACGCGATCCTGGAGACGGGGGCGACCGTCCGGTTCGCCGACGTGACCCGTGAGGATTTCACGCTCGACCCCGACGCCGTCGCGACCGTGGTCGGGCCACGCACGAAGGTGCTGATGCCGGTGCACCTGTACGGGCAGACGGCCGACATGGGCAAGCTCGTGCCGATCGCCGAGGAGCACGGGCTGCACATCGTGGAGGACGCGGCGCAGTCGCTCGGCGCGTCGTTCCAGGGCAAGCCGGCGGGCTCGTTCGGCGTGGGCTGCTTCTCCTTGTACGCCACCAAGAACGTGACCACCGGCGAGGGCGGCGTGATCACGTGCGACGACCACGAGGTGGCCGACCGGTTGCGCGTGCTGCGCAACCAGGGCATGCGCTCGCGCTACTCCTACGAGATGCCGGGGCACAACTACCGGATGTCGGAACTGCACGCCGCCGTGGGCATCCCGCAGCTGGCGAGGTTCGACGAGCTCGTCGCCGCGCGCCGGCGCAACGCGCGGCAGTTGACCACCGGGCTCTCCGGCACGCCGGGCCTGGCAGTGCCCACCGTGCCGCCCGGTCGGGCGCACGTGTGGCACCAGTACACCGTCCGGATCGGGCCGCACGCGATGCTCTCGCGCGAGGAACTGGCCGTCGAACTCGCCGAGCGCGGCATCGCGACCGGCGTCTACTACCCGAAGCTCGTGTTCGACCACGACTGCTTCGCCGGTCATCCGCAGATCCCGGCCGTGGCGCCGCTGGACTTCCCGGTCGCGGCGAAGCTCACCGAGCAGGTGATCTCGCTGCCCGTGCACCCCGCGCTGTCGGAGTCCGATGTGGACACCATCGTGCGTGAGGTGCGAGAGGCACTGGGCGCGTGAGACACCGGATCGCGCTCGTCGGTACCGGGAACATGGGGCTGCTGCACGCCCGTGTGCTGTCGCAGAACGAGCGTGTCGAGCTGGTGCGGGTGGTCGAGCCGCGCGAGGCGGCGGGCCGTGCGTGCGCGGAGCGGTTCGGCACTCGGTGGACCCCCGCCCTCGACACCCTGTCCGATGTGGACGCTGTGGTGCTGGCCTCGGCCACCGAGCCGCACCATGCGCTCGCGACGGAGATCCTCGGGCACGGCAAGCCGTTGCTGGTGGAGAAGCCGCTCGCGAACAGTCTCGCGGCGGCCGCGGAGATCGTCACGATGTCCGCGACCGCCGACGTGCCGCTGATGTGCGGTTTGGTGGAGCGGTTCAACCCGGCCGTGCTGACCGCGCTCACCGTCGTACGGGAACCCGTGCGCGTGATGGCACGCAGGCACGGACCGTACGCGCCGCGCATCCGGACCGGCGTCGCGTGGGACCTGCTGGTGCACGACGTCGACGTGGCGCTCCGCGTGTTCGGCTGCGCGCCGACGCGCGTGACGTCGGACGCGGGCTACTTCCACCCCGATTCCGAACACGGCGCCGAGGACGCGGTGGACGCTGTGCTGTCCTTCCCGCGCGGGATGGCCACCGTGTCGGCTTCCCGGGTGGCGCAACGGAAAGTGCGGTCGCTCGTGATCTCCGAACTGGACCGGGAGATCGAGTTGGACCTGATCCGCCGCGGTGTGACGATCTACCGCCACGTGTCGCACGAGTCCGCCACCCCGGACGGCCTCGGCTACCGGCAGCAGGCGGTGGTCGAGATCCCGGAACTGGTGTCGGCCCGCGAACCGCTCGCGGCGCAACTGGACCACTTCCTGGACCTGCTCGAAGGTAACGTGGACGCGGCCGCCGAGCGCGCTTCGATCCTGCCCGCACACGAGGTCATCGCGAGCGTGCTGACGAAGGCTTCGGCTCGGCGCTCACGTCTGGCGCCGGGAACCCAGTACCAGTAGGCACAGTACGGCGATCCCGGCCGCCACACCCGCCACGAGGAGCATCGGGTTCAGCGAGCTGGTGGTCGTGGTGGCGGCCGCCACCGCCGGCTGTTCCGTCGGCACCGGCGAAGCGGCCGTCGCCTCCGGCATCGCCATCGAGGACGACGTCGGCTGTGGCGCGACCGGGGCCGCCGCCGCCGACGACTTGGGCGCGGCCGTCGTCGCCTTCACCGTGGTCTTCGGAGCCGCGCTGGCCGCGGGTGCGGCCGCGGGAGCCGGGGCCGGTGCCGGGGCGGGTTGCACGATCACCTGCGCCCGCATGTCGGGGTGGATCGAGCAGTAGTACGAATAGGTGCCCGCCGTCGTGAACGTGTAGGAGAAGCTCTGCCCGGTGGACAGCGTCTGGCTCTTGATCGCGACCGGAGCACTTGTCGTGGTCACGTCGTGGGGTGCCTGGTCGTGGTTCGTCCAGGTGACCGTGTCTCCGGCATGGACGGTCAAAGTGGACGGTGAGAACGCGTAGCCCTGCATCATCACGGCCTGGCTCGCGGCCTGCGCGGGTGGCGCGACGAACACCAGCCCGACTGTCGCCAGCAACGCCGCCAGCAGCACCCTCATCGCACGAACTCCGCGGCCAGCTCGAGGTGGATCGGCCGCTCGCCGAGCACCTGCGCGATCCACCGGCCCTGTTCGAACTGCCGTCGCGGCGGCGGCAACACCCCGGTCACCCACACCATCACCGCGTCCTCGTCGACGTAGGGCAGCTTGCCTCTCAGCCGCACGTCCCGGACCGCGTCCAGCACCTCGATCCGGCCCACCACCTCGATCGACCGGTCCGGCAGGACCAGCAGGTCCGTGCTGCGGAAGTGGATTGCCGGGTAGTCCGCCGCGCATAGTCCTCCCTCCTTGGTGAGCGTTCTCGCGAGCCCGAAGACGTTGGTGCGCAACGAGCCCGCGTCCAGTTCCAGCGCCAGTTCGCCGGCCTCGCCCAGCACGAGGTGCCCGCGCCTGGCCGTGAACCGGCCCCGCACGACCGGCCACCCCAGCGCACGGACCGACGGTTCGAGCACGAACCGCGCGGTGTTGAGCTCGTAGCTGCCGTCGTACGCCTCGTACTCGACGGTCTCCGGCGCGAGTTCCACGGTGGCGTCCAGGTCACCCCGCATGCGCGTCCTCCTTGATGTGACAATGGGAGGCGGCGGCCCGGCCGA